>DAOWMJ010000046.1 GCA_030643145.1 Candidatus Latescibacterota bacterium
TAGATTTTCAGAAAAAAGGCGCTGTTGTTTTTGATTACGGAAATAACATACGAAGTCAGGCGGAGGGGGGCGGCCTTGAGAATGCTTTCGACTTTCCCGGATTTGTGCCCGCGTTCGTACGTCCCATGTTTTGTATTGGGAAAGGGCCTTTCCGCTGGCTGGCGTTGTCCGGGGAAAAAGAAGATATTTACAGAACAGACGATCTGGTTCTTGAGCTTTTTCCCGAGAATGAATCTTTGTGCCGATGGATAAAGATGGCGCGTGAGATGGTTGCTTTTCAGGGACTTCCAGCCCGGATCTGCTGGTTGTCGTATGGAGAACGGGAAAAACTTGGACTGGCGATAAATGATCTTGTAGCCAGTGGGGAGATAAGCGCTCCAATAGTGATTGGAAGAGATCATCTTGATGGTGGATCTGTCGCGTCCCCTTACCGTGAGACAGAAGATATGAAGGATGGGAGTGACGCGGTAGCCGATTGGCCGATTCTAAACGCTCTTCTCAATGCCGTAAATGGAGCGGCTTGGGTTTCCGTTCATCACGGCGGTGGTGTTGGAATTGGGCTTTCAATTCATGCCGGATTAGCGGTAGTCGCCGATGGCACCGATCAAGGCCGCGAAAAGCTTGAACGTTGTCTGCGTGGAGACCCTGGCACAGGGATTGCAAGACATGCTGACGCAGGCTATGAAATAGCTATTGACAGGGCGAAGGAAGCAGGAATTAACATCCCAATGCTTAAAAAATGACAAGATTAACTGAATTTTGAAGTAGTTTTTACTCTTGTTTACTTCGTGTTTGTAAAATGTGCATTTTGCTTAAGTTAACTACTGTTTATTTCATTCTGCAAGGAGAGGCGCTTGCCCGAAACAATTGATTTACTGCTTCTTGGCGCCGGTCAGATGATAACCAGCCGGACTGACGGAAAGGGTCCCCTAAGAGGGGAAAATCTGGCGTGTGCTGGTATCGTGCGAGATGGTGCTATTGCGGTTGCGGATGGTAGAATATTGGCCATCGGAACGACTGAAACTGTTAAAAAAGAGATGGGGAAAAGATCTGTTTCTAAGATTATTGATGTGGAGGGAAGAGTCGTAATGCCCGGCTGGGTTGATGCGCATACTCATGTCGTTTTCCCCGGGTACAGAGCCGATGAATATGAGGCAAGGATTCGGGGGGACAGCTATCTCGAAATTGAAAAACGTGGTGGAGGCATAAAGAGAACGGTTGAAGCGTTACGGGGAATGGAGGAGGAAGAACTCTATGAAATTAGCCGGCGGCGTCTTTTAAAAATGATAAGGACAGGTGTCACTGCGGTTGAGATTAAGAGTGGTTATGGGCTCGATCTGGAAAATGAATTGAAGATGCTCAGGGTGATTTCCCGGCTCGCTGAAGATATGCCTCTCGATATTGTTTCCACATTCATGGGGGCTCATCAGAAGCCTCCTGAATTTGCGGGTAAAGGCGAATATGTGAAATTCCTGATAGATGAAGTGATTCCGGAAGTGGCAAGTTTGGGGGGGGTTAAATATATAGATGTGTTTTGTGAGAAAGATGTTTTCGATCTTGATGAAACTAGACAAATCCTGACCGCTGGAAAGGAATATGGTTTTGGACTCAAAGTCCACGCGGATGAAATATTCGCCATTGGCGGAACGGAACTGGCCGTCGAACTCGGCGCTGTTTCCGTTGATCATCTGACAAAAATTACAGAGACGGGAATTGAATCCTTGTCGAAAAGTGATACAATAGGCGTGCTTTTACCCGGTACAAGTTTCGGGCTTGCCTCAACCCTCTTCGCGCCTGCAAGAAAACTTGTTTCAGCGGGAGTTGCCATAGCGCTTGCAACCGATTTTAATCCGGGAAGTTCCCCTTCATTATCGATGCCGCTGACAATTTCAATCGCCTGTTCACAAATGGGCCTTTTACCGTCCGAAGCGGTTAATGCGGCGACTATAAATGCCGCTTACTCCATAGGTATGCAGGAAGAAATTGGTTCTTTAGAAAAAGGAAAGAAAGCCGATATTGTAGTATACGATGTTGAAGACTATCGCGAGATACCTTCCAGAGCTGGGACGGACCATTCCGTTATTGTGATTAAAGAAGGCAGTGTTGTGTGGGAAATAGAAGACTATAAAAGCAGGAGTGAGGTCGGGTTTTGAGTAAGACGAACAAACTGAGACGTAAAGCGCAGGATTTGCTGAAGAAGGGCAAACTGGATAAGGCTATTGAAGTATATAAAAAACTTTTGTTTGGGCACGCCGGCAATCCGAATCTATCCAACGAACTGGGAGATATATATCTAAGAACCGGGGATCGGATTCAGGCTGTTGCGTCATTCGAGAGTGCCCTGGAAAATTATGAAAAGATTGCTCTGTATAATAACGCTGTGGCTGTATGCAAGAAAATACTCAGGATTGCCCCCGGAAGATTAACTACAATATACAGACTTGGCGAACTTAAAACCAAACAGCATTTTTTAAATGAAGGGGCAGAATATTTTTTCAAATATATGGAACTGCTTTTGGGCGACAGCAATTTACTTGTTCAAGGAACCGAGGAACGGATAGAGATTATCCTGGAATTAATGAAGAACTATCCGGAAATTGCTTCAAAAGCTGTTGATGTTTTTGAAGCGCTCGGAATAAAGTCCAGAGCTTCCCAGGTTAACGCCAAACTGATAAAGGAAAATAGTGAAAATGGGGATAGAGAAACACTCAAATTTTATCAAGAACGAATGGAGAGGCTGAAATCATCACTTTCCGAGGAAGAGTGCGAGAAGGTTGACAGGATACTTGATTCGGTGAAGGTAGATGATTCTCCGAAAGTCGATGATGAAATGGAAATCAGCGATTTGGTTTCAGAAACCGTAGTGGGGACCGAGGATCTTCTGAAAGTTTCAGCGCAGGATTCTTCCCCTCATGACGGAGAATCAGATGAGATCCAAAGCAAAGAATTTAATATAAGTAATATAGGAACGGAAACTGATTTCATAAACCCCCAAAACAATTTACAATCCGACTTGGATAATCAGAACGGTGATGAAGAATTATCTTCAGAATCACCGCATGTAATAGAAGAGCCTTTTCTTCCGCCTGAGCTCGATGATCAGGATAGTATGAATACCGAGGGAGAAACTGAATCGTTAAACCTATTTGAAGAGGAGCAAGGCGAGGATCAGACCTCTTTCGAAGATTTATCCGATCTAAACGAATTAGAAGATGAAACGAATATCGGTAATCAGATAACAAGTGATGTTGAAAAGGATGATTTCAAGAGCCACTATGATTTGGGAATGGCTTATATTGAAATGGATCTTTTGAATGACGCTATAAAGGAATTGCAAATATCTTCACGCTCACCCGAGTTTGAATTGCGGAGTCTTGAGATGATCGGTCATTGTTTTATAATGAAGAAGGAGTTCCGTCTCGCGGTGAAACAACTTGAAAGGGGAGTGGAAATTGCCAGCAAGTCCGGAGATGAAAATCTCGGAATTCATTACAATCTTGGGCTTGCTTATGAAGCCCTCGATGATGGTGAAAAGGCCCGGGAACATTTCGAAGAAGTTTATATCGTTGATATCACTTTCCGTGATATTTCCTATAAGATGAAGAAACTCGAAAGTCTTGCTTAAGATCAAATCATAATGGAAAAAGATAAACTGTTTTGTGATCTTCATACACATTCAAATTATTCTGATGGCGAACTGTCCCCTCGTGAGCTCGTAGAGCGTGCCGCCAGATATGGCCTTGCGGCAGTATCAGTAACCGATCATGATACTGTTAAGGGTCAGGGTGAAGCCCTAAAGGCGGGCAAAGAATTTGGTATTGAAGTATTAACCGGGGTGGAGTTCAGTGTAAGGGACGGTGACACGGATATTCATATTCTGGGATATCTTATCGATCCTGACGATTCAGCAATTGAAGAAAAATTGAAGTGGCTGAGAGAAAATCGACGCAAAAGGGCCAGGGAAATAATCGACAGGCTTTCTGATTGCGGAGTTAATTTATCTTTCGATGATTTGCTTGAAAAAGCGAACCCCGATTCGATAGGAAGGCCTCATATAGCTATGGCTATGCTTGAAAGGGGAGTCGTTTCATCCTTTCAGGATGCCTTTAACAGGTTCATCGGTTATGGAAGCAAAGCCTATGTTCCGAAAAATGTTCTTTCTCGTGATGAGGTTATGAAGCTGATATTGAATTCGGGTGGTGTTCCCGTCTGGGCTCATCCCGCCTCGAATATTAAAAGAACCGGTCTCTTGACCGGATTAATTGATAGAGGTCTCGCGGGACTGGAAGTTTGGCATCCGAACCATAATTCAGCTATGGAAAATGCTATTCTCAGGATAGCGTCGGACAGAAATCTAATACCAACCGGAGGTTCGGATTATCATTCCCGCGCCGCGATGAAATTTGATGTCGGAGGTAAAAGGGTTTCCTACAAATCGATTTCATTACTTAAGAAGGCTGCTGTTTCGGGACATTTGTCTTGACCCTGCGAGTTTACTTTCTTAGAGTTGTTTCTATACATTCGATCTATTTCGGTTAAACATTCAAATTTTCGAATTTAAATATGAGATCCAATTGGAAAAGACACAAGATTATTCTTACCGCACTTTTTACCTCATTAACTGTTGTTCTGGGGTATTTACTTGCCGCCGTACCGAATGTTGAGCTAATGACTTTGTCTGTTTTTTTATGCGGTGTATTTGTCGGTCCGCGTTACGGGGCTGTTGCCGGAATTCTTTCGATAACACTTTATTCATTTTTTAATCCCTATGGAATTTCACTTCCACCACTTCTCGCCGCTCAGATAAGTGGGTTTATTGTTATAGGGGCATTGGGCGGCCTGCTCAGGAAAAAACTTCTAGGTGGAGGTGGAAGGGTTGTTATAATAAGCGCTGTTTCGGGGTTTTTAATAACTCTGTTGTATGATATACTAACAACAACAGCTACAGCCTACATTGTGCTGGGAGCGGATGGTTTTACCGGTGGAATAATAGGTTTCTTCTGGACCGGTTGTGTGTTTATAGTAATACATGTTGTTGTTAACGCGGTTATTTTTTCTCAAGCTGTAGTGCCTATAGTGAAAGTCGCTGGTTTGAAAGATGCTTATCCGGGGAATTGATAAATATTACGAATTGCTACTGGTCACACTTTTAGCCCTGAGTTTATCTGTTGGCTGTTTTGCCGCGGGGTTTCCCGAAGGTTCTGTTGCCGCGGATTCGATTTCTTTGCCCGGCGAAGTTTTTATTCTGACTTCCGACGATTTGCAGGATTACAATATCAACACCTTTGATGATATTCTTGAAATAATACCCGGTGTGTCTTTCTGGCGAAAAGGCCCTCCAGGATCTTCTACAGGTTTTTCCGTTGGGGGTAGGAGGAGCCGTGGAATGAATCTCCTGGTGAATGGTATACCTCTAAGCAATATTTATACTTCGCAGCCCCTTGTTAAATTTATAGACCTTTCACGCATAAAACAGATTGAGGTGATTTACACCGGTTCTCCTTTTTTGACCGGCTATAGTTCCAATGGCGGTGTTATTAATGTTGTTCTTGAAAGAGGCGGGAGAGAACCTCCGTTTACCCAGGCGAATTTCACATATGGCGATAACAACCGCAGGGCGAGAAGAATCTGGTTTTCTACTCCAAAGTCATATATAAACGCCACTATTATTTATAATGAATATCTTCAGGATTCTTTTGAACCGCTCGTATTTTATCCAAAAAATCTTGTAGGAAGAGATGACGCGAGATCGGTATCAATGGAGGTTTCTTTCGGGATGAATCCTGAAAATAGCACGCTTGTGCATTTTACTCGTTTTGAGGATACATTTGTAGGTTCGGCCTGTTCATCACAAGAAGATATAAGAAGCCGTGGATTTGATGCAGGGATGCAGTACAGACATTATGGTTTAAAGGCTGCCGCGAGAAATTTTGGTTTTAGAAAAGAGCGTCTGGAAGGATCCATAGCAGGTTTAAGTTCCACTATTTCCATTAGTTTCGATAGAAAATTGAGATCGACGAACCTAAGAAGTTTTTTTTCCGGCCGGCGTGATTTGTATGAAAACAGATTCGCGGGAAAAAGGGTTGCCCCCGAGACAGAAAATTACGAAGGGGGCGTTGTTATATCCTCGCTTTTGCGAAAGCAATTTACTTTAAGAACCGGGATTTATGGTGGAGAACACAGTCAGGTTGGGTCTTATCTGGGAGGTGAGTTTGGAATAAGCCGCGAGGGGAAAGGGGGGGCGTATGAGACTCTGATTATTTCAAGAAAATTGATACTCCCTTCCGCCGCCATGCTTTTCCATCCTGAACCGGATACTGTTTTTGCTTGTTATGATATCCTCAGTGCCGGCAACGAAGGATTGCGGCCTGAAATCACTCATGAAATATCTCTTGAAAAATATTTTAGTTCGGGTATTTTATTGCATCTCTTTTTTAGGCGTGAAGATTGCGGTATCATTGAAGAAAACAAGAATAGCGAGTTATACAATTCTTCTGATATTCAGGATGTTTCAGGTGTCAGGGCTGAATATGGCGATTATGGAGAATACCGCGGAGCAAAGTATGGTTATAAGCTCGCTGGAGAGTATTTTCTGAACAGGAGTGATTATAGCAACGGTATTCCGGAATATCGGGTTAGCGGGAATCTCTATTTAAAGATACCGGTATTCAAGGACACAGAAACTTTCACGCTTCGTTTCGATTCAATAGAAACAGGAAGAAGAAGTTGGGGAACAGTAGATGTTGAGCCTGCTGCCGTACAGAATCTTTCCGCTTCAATAACTATTATGTCCGCTCTTATCAAATTCCAGATCAAGAATATTATGGACTTTCGCTATCAGACTGTTCCCGGATATTACATGGATGAGCGACATTTTAGAATTGGAATAATCTGGAATCTGATCAATTGATTTTTATCTCCATGGTAAAAAATATGCCGGTAGTTGGTTAGTATATATTCTATATTTTCGGTTCGCGCTATTTTTCAGCGTATTCGCATAATGCGAAATCACCAGGAAAATGGCTTGTGCCGGGAATTATTATCCGTACCTGCATAGCTGATCCTTTCTCGTTCCAGACCGCGGAATAATTGTTTATTAAGCAACATGATCAAAGAGTTTAACGTGGTGTAACCAGTTGATATTCGGGCAGGTAAACCGTGAATTATCCGTTGTTTCAAGGTTAGACGGGAATGAGTGAAATAGTGGCATATTATTTGCGCTTGAAAAAAATTCGTAAATATATGAGAAAGTTTACCGAATAACAATATGGTGGATGGGATTGCAACAATCATCCAGGGTGAAACCGGATGGTGTTTTTGCCGGTTTACCTGGGCGGAGGAGTTATTTGAGGGAAGATATTGCAGATCAGCTGCTTGAGACCAGTCTGATAACACAAGACCAGCTCGAGCTTGCAACGAAAGAACAAGATAAATCCGGTGGAAGTATTGGATATAATCTTGTAAAGACCGGCGCCCTGTCGGAAAAGATGTTATCTGAATTCCTTTCACAGGTATACCAGGTGGAAGCGATTGATCTCGAAGATATCGAGGCTGATGAACACTCAGTGGAATTAATTCCAGCCGAGGTTGCCACAAAGTTTCAGGTGGTTCCGGTCAAGCGTGAAGGCAGAGTCTTAACTGTCGCCATGTCCAATCCTGATAATATTTTTGCTATCGACGACATAAAATTTATTACCGGACTTGAGGTTCACCCTGTAGTAGCTACCGAGAGTTCGATTAAAAAGGCTATAGACCGCTTCTATGATTCCGCTGATTCACTCGCTGAAGTGATGCGCGACATGGAGGAAGATTTTGAAATTGTTGAGGATGAAGAAGAGGACCTCGGGCTTGCTGAAGCCCAGAATGAGAATGCTCCTGTTGTTAAATTGGTTAATTCCCTTATTGCAGATGCTGTTAACAAAGACGCAAGTGATATACATATTGAACCCTTCGAGAAAACACTAAGGGTTAGATTTAGAATCGACGGTGTACTTCACGAGATGATGTCTCCCCCTTACAGGATGAAAGGCGCTATTACATCCAGACTGAAGATTATGGCTGAACTCGATATCGCGGAGAAAAGAATACCTCAGGATGGACGTATCAAAATTCGAATAGGGTCTAAAAAGATAGATCTTCGTGTGAGTACCCTCCCGACAATTTTCGGCGAAAAAGTTGTGATGAGAATTCTGGACAAGAGTAATCTGGAAGTCGATTTAACCAAACTTGGATTTCATCCTTCAGCCTATGAGAGATTTATAAAGGAAATAAAATCGCCCTATGGAATGGTTTTAGTAACCGGTCCGACGGGAAGTGGTAAAACAACGACACTTTATTCAGCGCTTAGCATGATTAATCTTCCGGAACAAAATATTATGACCGCCGAAGATCCCGTGGAATATAACCTGGAGGGTATAAATCAGGTAAATGTTCATGAAGAGATCGGACTTACCTTCGCGGCAGCTCTAAAGGCTTTTCTGCGGCAGGATCCAAATATTGTGATGGTTGGCGAGATTAGGGATCTGGAAACCGGCTCAATCGCGGTAAAAGCCGCGCTTACAGGTCACCTTGTTCTTAGCACTCTGCATACGAATGACGCGCCAAGCACAATCAACAGGATGATGGATATGGGGATTGAGCCCTTTCTGGTTGCCAGTTCTACAAACTTGATTTTAGCTCAGCGGCTTGTTCGTCGTTTATGCAATGAATGCAAGCAAAAAGAAGAGATTCATCCGGAGATTATAAGAGAGCTCGGGTTGAAAGATGAAACCCCATTTGAAATTTATCAGCCGACTGGATGTCCGAGGTGCAACGATACAGGTTACAAGGGTAGAGCCGGTTTATACGAAGTGATGCTGGTGTCTAGCAGAATTCGGGAAATGATTTTAGACCGGTGTTCAACCGAGGAGATAAAGCAGCAAGCTATTAGTGAAGGGATGGTTACATTGAGGGGTGACGGTATTGATAAAATAAAAAAGGGAATTACCTCCGTAGAAGAGGTTCTAAAAGAAACCAGCAAGGATTGACAGTTTTTGAAAGCAGGGATAACATGTTAAACCTCAGATCACTACTTCAGGAGATGATCGACAAGAAAGCAAGCGATTTGCATATTACGGCCGGGGCGTCGCCGGTTTTCAGGATTGACGGGAAGATAACGCGGTCTTCTGAGGATGTTGTAACTCCTGAGATATCCAAACAGATTGCCTACAGTGTTTTAACCGAAGACCAACAAAAAAGATATGAAAATGAAAAGGAGCTCGATTTTTCCTTTGGTATTCAGGGGCTCTCGCGTTTCAGAGCCAATGTATATCAACAGCGCGGAGTGACAAGTGTTGCTATAAGGAAGATACCCTTTGAAATACTTGATTTTGCAACTCTCGGCCTTCCCCCCGTGGTAAAGGACTTCTCCGAAAAAAGAAAAGGGCTTGTTCTTATTACAGGACCGACCGGAAGTGGTAAGTCCACAACTTTGGCGAGTATAATAGACAAAATTAACACTGAACGATATGAGCATGTTATCACAATTGAAGATCCAATAGAGTATATACATAAGCACAAGAAATGTATTGTTAATCAGAGAGAAGTAAAAGCTGATACGGAGACATTCGCGATGGCGCTTAAGCATGTTCTCCGTCAGGATCCGGATATAATACTTATAGGAGAGATGAGAGATCGGGAAACTATGCAAGCGGCGCTCACAATAGCTGAAACCGGGCATCTTGCTTTCGCGACACTTCACACGAATTCCACTTTTGAGTCAATAAATAGAATAGTCGACAATTTTCCTGCGGCTCAGCAGTCCCAGATCAGGGCGCAGCTCGCGTTTGTTTTAGACGGAGTTGTTACTCAACAGCTTATTCCTCATATGTCCGGAAGGGGAAGAGTGCTTGTGGCTGAAGTTATGGTTTGTACTCCCGCTATCAGCGCTACAATTAGGGATGATAAGATTCATCAGATATACGGGTTGATGCAGGCGGGACAGAAATATGGAATGCAGACGATGAATCAAGCTCTTTACAGGGCTGTTACGGAGCGGAAGATAGCCAGAGATGAGGCTCTGCGAAGGAGCTCAGATACGATTGAACTCGAACAAATGTTTGGGGAAAAAAGTACAGCACAGAGATACCAGTTCAGAAAATAGTTTATGCAAGGAGAGGTTGTAAATGGCTACTACATTCGTTTGGAAGGGAAGAACACCGGCTGGCGAGAATGTTTCCGGAGAGTATGAAGCTGATAACAAAGTAAAACTTATGAATCATCTCCGGAAGAAGAAGATTATCCTTACTCAGGTTCGCCAAAAGCCTAAAGATTTGAACATAAATTTAGGGTTCAAAAAAAGGATCAGTATTAAAGATCTTGGGGTTTTTACGCGTCAGTTCGCTACAATGATTAACGCTGGACTGCCCATTGTCCAATGTCTGGATATTTTGTCGAGTCAGTTGGAAAATGAGAATTTCAAGGAAATTGTAATCGAAGTTATGGAAGATGTTGAATCGGGTTCTACATTGTCTGAAGCCTTGGGTAAACACAAATGCTTCAGCGAGCTCTTTGTGAATATGATAGACGCGGGTGAATCTGGGGGAATCCTGGATATTATTCTTAACAGACTCGCGGTCTTTCTCGAAAAACAGGATAGCCTGCGGCGTAAAATCAAGGGGGCTTTAACTTATCCAACAATAGTTATGGTTGTCGCCGGTGGAGCGACAATCTTTATGCTTATGTTTGTTATCCCGACTTTTGCAAAGATGTTCACTGATTTCGGCGGCACCCTGCCACTACCTACCAGAATTGTAATGGGGTTGAGCGATTTTCTAAGAGCAAATTGGTATTTGCTTCTGGGAGTGGGAATTGGAGGATTCTTTGCTTTTAAGAAATATAACAGCACAGATAAAGGGAAACTCAGAATTGACCGTTTTTTGCTCAATCTTCCTATTCTTGGAAATGTAATAAGGAAAGGCGCTGTTGCTATGTTTACAAGGACTCTCGGCACTCTTACAGCCAGTGGGGTCCCAATTATTGA
>DAOWMJ010000241.1 GCA_030643145.1 Candidatus Latescibacterota bacterium
GGAACACAGCTCGCGAGGGTGATTTTAAAGGAAGTAAAAAGCCTTCTTCCGGAATCTGTTCCCCTGGCTGGAGTGAGGCTCATAGGTGTGGGGCTTTCGAATCTGGAACCGGCAGGGCACGGAGAACAGATCTCTCTTTTTGAAACGAGCGGAAGTAAAGAAAAGAAATGGGAAAGGGCTGAAAAGGTTATGGACGATATTCTTAACCGTTTCGGCGAGGGGGCTCTAGGTCCTGGATCGCTGCTGGAATAATCTCTGTGTATTTTTTATTTTTGTGGCGGATATTCCCGGAGAAGCCTTTTTACCGATCGGGCAATATCCTCGGCGGCGTTTTCCCTTCCATGAAAGACGCTCGATGCCCAGCCTCTCCATACCAGCTGTTTGTTTTTAGCGTCAATAAAATCAATGATAAGCGTTCCTTCCTTATACCTGTGCACGCTGACGCCTCGACCATGAAAATGTCCCCACCTGCCGTATCCGTACCCGTAGTGGGTTACGTCAACTTTCTTTTTGGTTCCGATGTAAAAAGTGACTAGAATGTCCGCTCCTGAGCGCCCGGCTTTTTCAAACCCCATTTCGGACATTTTTCTGTCAACAGCCGAATGAACGTGTTTTCTTATAAGCTGATCTTTCATCAGTTTGGTTTTCCGCGTTCTGTTTTTGTCCGATATCCATCTGTAAGTTTTGTAAATGGAAAAATCAGCGTTACGGTCGAAATCCGTTTCTACTCTTATAGTTGAACAGCTTGACAAAAATATCAAAAAGGCGATTACAAATATTGATAACTTCTTCATTTTACTGCCTCCTGATCTGTCAATATTCGACAGCGTTGAATATTTTGATCGGAGCGGACAACCGCTACTTCACCGTTCAATCTTCATTAAAAGATGTTGGAATTATTTTACTCTCGAATCGGGATATAGGTCAACGCATATTGTTCTTTACATTAGTGAATTTGTTTGATATAGGGAAATTATAGAGATATTCGGCCTGAATTTTTTACTACACGGAAATCAGCCTGCGGGAAATTTTGTTAAGGAGCAAGAAAGATGATCGGTACTATTCAAGATGTATTCAAGCACGCTGTTATGATTAGTGGATTTGTGTTTGTGATGATGCTTCTTCTGGAGTATCTGAATGTTTTGACCAGTGGGGTCTGGCGCGGTGCTCTCGCGTCCAGCAGGTGGGGGCAGTATTTTATTGCGGCTCTACTTGGCATAGTGCCCGGTTGTCTGGGCGCCTTCGCTGTCGTCGCGATGTTTTCTCACGGATTTGTCAGTCTTGGCGCTGTCGTGGCCGCCATGATCGCGACAAGCGGCGACGAGGCCTTTCTTATGCTGGCGATGATTCCCGCTAAAGCGCTGATGATTACCGGCATTCTTTTCGTTGTTGGAATTGTAGCTGGGGTGCTGACAGATCTCTCTCTGGGAAAACGCGAGATTTCTGTTACCGATAAATGCTGCCGGTTTGAAGTTCATGAAGACTATGACAGTTGCTGTTCCTTTTCAGCAACTCGAACCGTGGGGGTGTGGAAAAACTGTTCACTTGCCAGGGCTGTCCTCGCGTTATCACTTGCACTGATCATAATTGCTGTCGTGAGTGGACAGATAGGCCCGAGGGAATGGAATTGGATAAGGATAACGGTTCTGATAGCTTCCGCCGGAGCCCTTTTTGTTGTTTCCACGGTGACAGATCATTTTCTTGAAGAACACCTCTGGCAGCATATAGCAAAGAGGCATCTTCCAAAAATATTCCTCTGGGCATTCGGTACCCTCTTTTTGATTTTCATCCTGAGAAAGTATTTCAATCTTGATGTTAGCGGATCATCCGGAGGGGGTAGATGGATATTTCTCTTGGTAGCTTGTCTGGTAGGGTTGATACCACAGTCGGGTCCTCATCTTGTTTTTCTTACTCTGTATGTCAGCGGCACCCTTCCTTTAAGTATCCTTCTGGCGAATTCTATTGTACAGGACGGGCATGGAATGCTGCCCATGCTTGCCGAGTCTAGAAAGGCCTTTATTCTGATAAAGGCAATAAATCTTTTCGTAGGCTTGGTAGTAGGCGCGGCGGCTATGTCTGCCGGGTTTTAAGTCCGGTTGTCACAAGCTAAAGCACGCCTTTCCTGGCGGCTATCATGTAGTGAAAATTGTGGTATTTTTGGATATGTTCTGATTTTGAAAGAGTTTTGTAAATTCGGTAGCGGGCAGGGCCGATGTTTGGATAGCTCTTTAGCGGTGTAACTGAAATCGAACGAAACCCGAGATTTCGCAAGACTCTTGCTGTCCTGAAAACACTCGTGGGGAATTCATATTCCGCCGGTGTTTCGGATGATCGTTTCATTCCGTGATAAAGAGATCTAAGCCTTCCATGCAGGGGTTTTGGCAGAAGAACCGATTTATGAAACTGAAAAAGCCCCCAGGCGTTAATATCCTCGAGAAAGAGCCAGCCGCCTGGCTTCAATATCTTTTGAAACGAGTGAAGTATATTACGGATATTATTCCATTCGTGATGTATCAGATCGATAGAGCAGAGGCAGTCAAAGGAGTCTATGTGGAATGGAAGAGTGTGCACAGTTCCGGCTACCACATTGTTAAGCCCGTGTTTTTCTCTTAGGAATTTGAGCAGATCCGGCATGAGGTCAAAGCCTACGAGCGTTCTGCTCTCAAGGGCTAATTCCAGAAATCCAATATCGATTCCGCAGCCAATATTAATGAAGCTGCCCGTTGTTATTCCGGCGCATTGCTCCTTAACGCGATTCCAGAATTCCTGTTTTGAAATTTTCCATTGCTCCTTTGAGAAATTTTCTCCCATGCCACCGACGGGATCTTTCATGATATCGCCGAGATTTTCTTCCTCTTCCATGTGGCTTCTATCCATATCCTCGGGATAGAGCAAAGGGATACCATCTTCAATCTCGTATTTAGTGCCGCAGGACACGCAGATAAGAAAGCGTTCCTTTTCTTCAAGGCTGCCCCCGCACTCGGGACAGCTTAGAAGCGCTGTTAGTTTGCTGTTGA
>DAOWMJ010000065.1 GCA_030643145.1 Candidatus Latescibacterota bacterium
AAGCTGAAAGAATTTGGAATTGAAGCTTTTACCTGCGGGGATTCAGAAGATATCTCGGAGGCGTCGGCGGCAATCTTCAGTGGTAAAATAACCGGCAGAAGGGTGGCTCGTTTTCTGGGGAAAAATATCAGTGTTCCGGAAGAATGGAATGAAACAGAAAGACTGTTGCGCAGCAAACCGGGAAAGACAATTAATTTTAAGCCTGAAAAGTATGATTCAGATGTTTATCCGATTATTAGATGTGTTGAAGAAATACCATGTGATCCCTGTGTGTATTCATGTCCCGAACACTCAATTAAATTGCTGGGCGATTCAATCATGGGGTTGCCGGTCTTCGACGGCAAATGTATCGGATGCATGAAATGTGTATCCGCTTGTCCCGCTCTCGCGATAACTCTGATACGGCCTTCCAAACGTAGTGGAGAGTCTATAGTCGTGATACCATTTGAGCTTGACGAAGAACTGCTTGCCGAGGGAAACGAAGTTGTAACGATGGGAATGGAAGGTGAGCCGATAGGCAAAGGCAAGATAGTGAAGTGGCGAAGATCTTCAACTGATAAAAGACGTATTCTTGTCACACTTGAAGTGTCGTCCAGGAGAGCGCATGATGTGGCCGGCATAAGGATTTCCGAAGCTGAAGAAGTTAAACCGATTAGTGAGTATAAAGAGTGTCTAAACGATGATATGATAATCTGCAGATGTGAGAGGGTAACTGCGGGCGAGATAAAAAAAGAAATATTAAATGGAGTCCGGGATATGAATGTTCTTAAGGCGATTCTCCGGACGGGGATGGGGTCATGCGGCGGCAAGACATGCACCGATCTTATTTTACGGTTATATCACGAATGCGGGGTTGATCTTTCGCAGGTCACCCTTCCTGCCGACAGACCTTTTGTCGCTGAAGTTCCACTTTCCACTTTTGCTGGACTGGGAGCGGGTGAGAAAAATGACGCGGAATAGTTTCGACGCGATAATTATTGGAGCGGGAAGCGTCGGGTGTCCTACGGCATATTATCTCAGTCTTGAAGATTTGAGAGTACTGGTTCTTGACAGCGAGCATTCCCAGGGGCAGGGACAGAACAAGGCGGCTATCGGGGGGGTGAGAGCCACTCATTCCGATCCCGCGAAAATATCACTTTGTCTTCAGAGTATTGATCTCTTTTCAAAATGGGAAAAGAAATATGGAACAGATATTGGTTGGAAGAGGGGGGGGTATTGTTATCCGGTATATAGAGAGAAGGATGAAGAGCTCCTTAAAGGCCTTCTTTCGACTCAGAAGAACTACGGGCTCGAAATAGACTGGATACCTCCCGATGATATAAAAGGATTGATACCCGGCATTAATCCTGATCGGCTTCGCGGCGGTACATACGCTCCCGGAGACGGGCAGGTTTCTCCACTACTCTCCTCGGTTGCCTTTTGGAAGGAAAGCGGAAAGATGGGGGCCGAATTCAGGTTTAATGAAAAGGTTTCCGGATTAATCATAGAGAGCGGCAGGATCGAGGGAGTAAAAACAAATAATGGAACTTATTACTCGGATGTGGTTGTAAATGCCGCGGGATCAGGCGCGAGAGATATTGGAAGCATGGCCGGCATTGATATTCCTGTTGTTTCCAACAGCCATGAAGCCGGAATTACTTCTCCTGTTGAACAATTTCTTGAGCCTCTTGTTGTTGATATAAGGCCGGGGCAAGATGGGAAAACGGACAACTTCTATTTTGGACAGAATGATCTCGGCCAGATCATATTCTGCTACACTCCGGCAGAACCTTTTGTCGGCGAAAAAAGATCGGTAACTTCTGAATTTATGCCGGTTATTTCCCGTAGATTGATAGAGCTTCTTCCAAGGCTTAAAAATAGTATGGTGCGGCGGGTATGGAGAGGGCTTTACCCAATGACTCCCGATGGAATTATTATCCTGGATCAGGTTAGAGAAGTCAGGGGGTTCTACCTGGCGGTGGGGATGTGTGGGCAGGGTTTTATGCTTGGCCCGGGAGTTGCTCGAAACATTACCTCTCTTATAATTAATGGGAAACCGGAGATAGAGCAAAAAGTATTCGATTCTCTGAGTTTTTATCGTAATTTTCATTCGAAGCGATCTGAAACTCTAAAATAGGATTAATTTTCACTTCAAAATAATTTTCTTGAAAAGAAGCCCTAAGCTAATATATTGAATTATTCAGAAAGTTCCTTTACTCTGATATAGTATGGAGCTGGTGTAGCTCAGCTGGTAGAGCAACGCATTCGTAATGCGTAGGTCACCGGTTCGACTCCGGTCACCAGCTCCAATTAATAGAGGGAATTAATATTGTGTTCCCCTATTATTTTGTCCCTCTACTAATTCCAAAAAGGGTAGTGACAACGAGTGTGACTTTATGTATACTCGCCGTTAGTGTCAAAGAATAATGATTATTTTATCAGGATTATTAACGTAAACCCGAGGTTGATGGAGGTTGGTTGATGGATGACAAAATTACGAAAGAGGAACTTCTTGCCAGGGCAAATAAGCCAGCCGAAGAGGCTATGCGTCTTCACCCCTTTTATAAAGGGAAAATTGGCATAATGCCAAAGGCATGCATACGTAACATTGATGATTTCGCTATCTGGTATACGCCTGGTGTTGCCAAGCCCTGTCTTGATATAAGGGATAATCCCGAAATGTCATTTGAACATACAAATAGGGGAAATATGATAGCGGTTGTTTCTGATGGTACAAGAGTGTTGGGGCTTGGTGATATCGGACCCGCTGCCGCTATGCCTGTCATGGAAGGGAAAGCCCTTTTGTTCAAGTATCTCGGTGGAGTTGACGCTGTTCCAATTTGTCTTGATACAAAAGACCCGGATAAACTAATAGAGGTTGTTAAATTACTCCAGCCTTCATATGGCGGGATCAACCTTGAGGATATTTCTCAGCCAAAGTGTTTCAGAGTCCTTGATACATTAAGGAAGGAATGTGAAATCCCCGTCTGGCACGATGATCAGCAGGGAACAGCGGCTGTCACAGTCGCAGGTTTGATAAATGCTCTCAAGATAGTTAATAAAAATATTTCAAGCGTAAAAGTGGCTATGGTCGGCGCGGGAAGCGCGAATATCTGTATTGCGAAAATGATTATAGTGGCCGGTGTTATTCCCGAGAATATAATTATGTGTGACAGCAAGGGTATCCTTCATGAGAGCCGAGAAGCGGATTTGAGCACAAAGTATAAGGAAAAATGGGAAATGACTCAAAAGACAAATGGTGAAGGAAAGACAGGAGGGATACCAGAGGCGATGAAAGACGCCGATGTTTTGATTGCTCTGTCAAAGGTTGGTCCGGATACCATAAAAAAGGAATGGGTTGCTGATATGGCTGATGACGCGATTGTGTTTGTCTGTGCCAATCCTATTCCGGAAATATGGCCTTGGGAGGCAAAGGAAGCGGGGGCGAGAATTGTAGCTACCGGAAGGAGTGATTTTCCGAACCAGGTTAATAATTCACTTGGGTTCCCCGGAATATTCAGGGGCACTCTTGACGTAATGGCAAAAACAATAACAGACGAGATGTGTATTGCCGCGGCCCGGGAACTGGCCAAATGCGCCGAAGATAAAGGCATGCATGAGAATTATCTCCTTCCTACTATGGATGAATGGGAGGTTTTTCCAAGGGAGGCGGCCGCTGTCGGGAGAAAAGCGATAGAACAGGGTGTCGCGCGTCTTGATCTTACGCATGAGGAAATCTATGATAAGGCGGAAAAAACTATCAGAAACGCGCGTGAGTCATTTCTCTGTTTGCAGAATGAAGGATTTATCAAGTTGCCCGAAGAGTAAGGAGTAATCTGAAATTTGCAGAACATATAGTAACGTGGATTTGCTGAAAGGGCATATTATCCGTCCCAGTGATAAAGTCCTCCACGTGAGTGTTCCCTCTGAACGATTTAATATTTACGGATCAGGCGGATTCTTTGCTTTTTCTAAAGGAGATTGTTAATATGGGATCAACGATGATTGAAGAAATCCTGGCGCGCTCTTCAGGCGGAGAATCGGCGTCGGTCGGAGATATACTCTTCGTGCGGCCTCACAGAATCCTTTCGCATGATAACTCAGCCGCGATACTCGGAATATTTAAAAAACTTGGCGGTAAAAAGGTATGGGACCAGGATAGAATTTTCATTGCTCTTGATCACGCGGTACCTCCTCCGGACGCTAAAAAAGCGAAGAGCCACACGATGATAAGGGAGTTTGTCCGCGAGCAGGGGATACGATATTTTTATGAGGGGGGTACGGGAATATGTCATCAGGTATTACCTGAACACGGGCATGTACTTCCCGGTGTTGTAATATTCGGGTCGGATTCGCATACGACTACACATGGGGCTTTTGGAGCAGCTGGGATACCGATAGGAAGAACTGAGACCGCGAGTGTATGGGCACTTGGAGAGACATGGCTTCGGGTTCCCCCGACGATTAAGATAGAGCTTAATGGTGAGATGCTGGAGGGAGTAACTCCAAAGGATATTATTTTATATGTAATCGGAAATATTACCGCGGATGGAGCGACCTATAGAGCTGTTGAATTCCATGGTCCCGTTACGAGTAAAATGGATATGAGTGGGAGGATGACTATTTGCAATATGGCCGCTGAAATGGGAGCGAAAGCGGCAATGATTCCATTCGATTCAACAACTGGAGAATGGCTGGAAAAAGTAACTGATGCTGAATATCAGCCCGTTCTACCGGATGATAACGCGGAGTATGAGAGGGTGCTGGCTATAGACTGTTCCGAGATAACTCCTCAAGTAGCAAGACCTCATAAGGTAGATAACGTAGTGCCTGTATCGGAACTTGGTGAAACAAGGATTGACGTTGCTCTACTTGGCACCTGTACTAACGGCAGGATTGAGGATCTCAGACAGGCGGCGGCAGTTCTTGAAGGTAAAAAGATCTCTGAAGGAGTAAGGCTCCTTGTTTATCCCGCCTCTAAAAGAGTACTCAAAGAGGCTGTGGATGAAGGAATAATCAGCATCCTGCTTGAATCCGGGGCGCAAGTTGCCATTCCGGCATGTGGTCCGTGCCTTGGCGCCTATGGAGGAGTTCTCGCTCCGGGAGAAAATTGTGTATCAACCGCCAACAGAAATTTTAAGGGAAGAATGGGATGTAAGGAAGATACAGGAATCTATCTAGCCAGTCCAGCCACTGTAGCCGCGTCAGCGCTTGAGGGCAAGATAGTATCATATTTTTAATTCGACGCTGATTTTCGCGCGGTGTTGCTTATGATTATTGGGATGGTCAGGTGTTCCCATAGTCGCTCGATCGTCAATAAAAGGAAGGGGAGGCAAAGATGCAGTTTAGGGGACGAATATGGATACTCGATGAAGACGACATAAACACCGATGTAATATATCCGGGTAAATACACATATGAACTTTTCTCAGAAGAGGAAATGGCGAGCCACGCCCTTGAGGATTTTGACTCCTCCTTTGCCGAGAATGTTCGCGAGGGTGATATGATTGTCGCAGGCGGTAACTTCGGTTGCGGGTCGTCCAGAGAGCAGGCTGTAACCTGTCTTAAATATGCTGGAGTAAAGGCTGTGATAGCTGCTTCATTTGCAAGGATTTATTACCGTAATGCCATAAATCAGGCGTTTTACCCTATTGAATGTCCCGATGCTTCCAGGTACGCGCGGGAACATGCAAAAGAGCTTGAAAAGAGTGAGATTTCCTTAAACCCTCAGAATGGAACGGTAGCCTTTGGGGAGAAGGTATTCAATTTCTCACCACTTACTGACAAAGCACTCGAGATATTTGATGCCGGTGGGTTAGTAGCGTATACAAAGAAAAAGATTGGATAGTTTTTTTCGGAGGTTATATCTAAGAGTTACTCTTATCCCCATAGAGAATATCTGTTGCTATTTGAAACAAATAAAAAGCAGGTTAATTTTTTCCTCGACATGCAGGAATTAATTATTATCCTACTCTTGCAAGGTATTGATTAATTGTGGAGGATTGAGAGTTTTTAACTATATAACCGGAGAGTTGTTAAGAAATCTATATTTGTAACGGCGCGGAGGTTCTTATGAACAGGAAAATAGTTACGATTGACGGAAATGAAGCAACTACCTATTCAGCACATAAAACAAACGAAGTAATTGCTATTTATCCTATAACGCCATCTTCTGTTATGGGAGAACTGGCCGATAAGTGGTCGGCGCAGGGTAAAAGAAATATCTGGGGGACTATTCCCCAGGTAACTGAGATGCAGAGCGAGGGTGGAGCCGCGGGGGCACTTCATGGAGCTCTTCAGCGCGGTGCTCTTACAACCACATTTACCGCGTCTCAGGGTCTGCTTTTGATGATTCCGAACATGTTTAAGATCGCGGGAGAATTAACACCCACCGTTTTTAATGTTTCGGCTAGAACGGTTGCGACACACGCGCTATCGATATTCGGTGACCACAGTGATGTTATGGCAGCACGCTCAACCGGCTTTGCCTTTCTGGCGTCAAATTCCGTACAGGAAGCAATGGATATGGCTCTGATTGCTCAAGCTGCTTCACTTGAATCGAGAGTTCCATTTCTACATTTCTTTGAAGGGTTCAGAACTTCTCATGAGGTAGCTAAGGTTGAACTTCTGGCGGAAGATGACATAAAAGCAATGATAAATAATGATCTTGTGAGGGCCCATCGCGAGAGGGCTCTTTCCCCCGATAATCCATTTATCAGGGGAACCGCTCAAAACCCCGATACATTCTTCCAGGCTCGTGAGGCGGCGAATCCGTTTTATGACGCCTGCCCCGAGATTGTTATCAATATAATGGAGAAATTTAAGAAGATCGTTGGAAGAGAATACAAGATATTCCAGTACTATGGAGCCCCTGACGCCGAACGGGTTATAGCGATAATTGGTTCGGGCGCCGAGCCTGTCTATGAGATCGTAAATTACCTGATCGATAAAGGAGAGAAAGTCGGTCTTCTCAAGGTGCGGCTCTACAGGCCATTCTCAGGAAAACATTTTGTTGAAGCGCTCCCTTCAACTGTTAAGCTCATCTCTGTCCTGGACAGAACAAAGGAACCAGGCAGCCTTGGTGAGCCTCTTTATGAGGATGTCATAACAGCTCTGCATGAAGATGAAAGTATTGCCCCTGAGCATTTCGAAAATATTCCAAGGGTTACCGGTGGAAGATATGGCCTTTCGTCAAAGGAATTTACTCCCGCGATGGTTAAGGGAGTATTTGATGAAATGAAGAAGGATAAGCCGAAGAATCGTTTTACCGTAGGAATTAATGAAGATGTGACAAATACAAGCATCGAATATGACGAGAATTTTGGAATAGATTATAAAGGGCTTACAAGGGCCGTATTTTATGGCCTGGGATCGGATGGCACTGTAGGCGCCAACAAGAATTCAATCAAGATTATCGGTGAAGGAACTGACAATTATGCCCAGGGCTATTTTGTTTATGATTCAAGAAAAGCGGGCTCACTTACGGTTTCTCATCTTAGATTCGGTTCGGAGCCGATACATTCACCTTATTTGATAAGTAAGGCTGATTTTGTTGGGCTTCATCAGTTTTCTTTTATCGAAAGGATAGATGTTCTCAAGACCGCAAGAGAAGGAGCTACATTTCTTCTTAATACTCCTTTCCCGACTGAGGAAACATGGGACAGGCTCCCGCGCAAGGTCCAGGAAACGATAATTGCCAAGAAACTCAAATTCTATGTCATTGACGCTTACAAGATTGCCAAGAAAATCGGCCTTGGCCCAAGAATCAATACTATAATGCAGGCTTGTTTCTTTGTACTCAGCGATGTGATTCCATCCGAGGAAGCGACGAACCTGATTAAACAATTTATAAAAAAGACATACGGAAGCAAAGGTGAAAAAATTGTAAAGATGAATTATGCCGCTGTGGACAGCGCTCCTGAACATCTTAAAGAGATTAAAGTTCCGGATAAGGCAACGAGTGAACGGAAAATGATTCCTCCTGTTTCTGAAAATGCTCCCGATTACGTCAAGAAGGTTACGGCAAAGATGATTGCAAAGGAGGGAGATGATCTGCCTTCAAGCGCGTTCGATCCGGATGGAACCTTTCCCAGTGGTACGACAAAGTGGGAAAAGAGGAATATCGCGCTTGAGATACCGGTATGGGATCCCGATGTATGCATTCAGTGCGGCAAATGTATCCTTGTTTGTCCTCATGCTACGATTAGATCGAAGGTCTACGATCCCGACCTTCTTTTATCCGCGCCCTCAACATTCAAGTCGATAGAAGCAACTGCTAAAGAATACAAGGGTATGAAATACACAATACAGATTGCTCCTGAGGATTGTGCCGGTTGTGGTCAGTGTGTGAAGGGTTGCCCCGCCAAAAACAAGACGGATCCCGAGAAGAAAGCAATAAATATGGAACTCCAGCTTCCTCTGAGAAACCAGGAAAAAGAAAACTGGGAGTTTTTCCTAAATATTCCTTACATCGATAGAGATAAAGTAAAACAGAACGCGACAAGAGGAGTACAATTTCTTGAACCCTTGTTTGAATTCTCCGGTGCCTGTGCGGGATGCGGGGAAACCCCTTATGTCAAACTCTTAAGCCAGCTGTTTGGCGATAGGGCCCTGATTGGTAACGCTACCGGCTGCAGTTCGATATATGGAGGAAACCTGCCGGCAACCCCCTATACTTTTAATAGCGAAGGTAGGGGCCCCGCCTGGAACAACTCACTTTTTGAAGATAACGCGGAATTTGGATTTGGTATGCGCCTCGCTCTTGACAAACAGAAGGAATATGCCACCGAACTTCTAGATAAACTTTCGCCCACAATCGGAGAAGAACTTGTCAGTAAGCTCAAAGAATGTGATCAGTCAACAGAGTCAGGGATAAGAAAACAAAGGGAGCATATTGAAGAACTGAAAGGGAAGTTGGCAGTAGTTGAATCAACTGACGCAAAGGATCTTCTCGGGCTTGCCGACGTGCTTGCCAAAAAGAGTGTGTGGATTCTTGGGGGGGATGGTTGGGCGTATGATATAGGCTACGGTGGGCTTGATCATGTAATAGCCCAGCAGCGGGACGTCAATATCCTGGTGCTTGACACGGAAACATACTCAAATACGGGAGGTCAGATGTCAAAGGCGACACCTATGGGAGCAATAGCCAAATTCGCAGCTGGGGGGAAGAGAACTCCCAAAAAAGATCTCGCAATGATGGCAATGGTCTATGGGAATGTTTATGTTGCCAGAGTGGCAATGGGTTCAAACGAGAACCAAACGATAAAGGCCTTCATTGAAGCTGAAAGCTATAACGGACCATCATTGATTATAGCTTACGCTCATTGCATAGGGCA
This sequence comes from Candidatus Latescibacterota bacterium, assembly GCA_030643145.1. Classification (GTDB taxonomy): domain Bacteria; phylum Krumholzibacteriota; class Krumholzibacteriia; order Krumholzibacteriales; family WJIX01; genus JAGHBT01. Next base: position 9,315 of record DAOWMJ010000065.1, read on the forward strand.
GGGATACAATTTGATAAATGGTCCGGACCAGCAAAAAGCAGCTGTAAAATCAGGCGCCTGGCCACTTGTCAGATTTAACCCGGATTTGATCGCGGAAGGGAAGAATCCGTTACAGCTTGACTCAAAGGCTCCAACTATCCCTCTTGAGGAGTATATCTATAAAGAAAACAGATACAGAGCGTTAACGAAATCGAACCCCGAGATAGCGGCTGAATTACTTAAGAAGGCTCAGAAGGAAATAGACAGACGCTGGAAGCTTTATGAAAATTGGGCTTCAATGCCGGGGAACGGTGACAAGTAGTCACCTGGTTACGGGAATTTTCAGAGATTGCAG
>DAOWMJ010000083.1 GCA_030643145.1 Candidatus Latescibacterota bacterium
ACGAAACGCCAAGAAAATAGAGCGAATTCCTAATGAAGTTATTCAGGAGGTGCTTGCAAAAATTCAGTCATTGATCTGGGGCTAAAAATGGGAGCTCGCTAGCTATCGATTGAAACCGTCGGAGGGCTCTGAACCCCATTTCTTGGACCACCACTACTCGCATTTTGCATTCGATGCCTATAGTAAGGGGAAAACTCCTTGGTCATGGGCCTTTGGTAGAATAGTGATCTTATTTATTCCGATATTGCCCATATATTTAAACAGGGGTATCTGGACGCCAATTGATATTGTTGCGGCAATTATATTTTTTGCATCACACAGATAACAAAACTTTTCTCTTCTCACACTTCACAATAAACCCTTTTCAAAATTTCTGTTTCCCCGTATTATACAATAAGTTATTTTTTTTACAATAATGCACATTGAAATACCGTTAGAAACGTAAAACAAAACAACCGGAGCCGATTATTGCTTTCTTATAGAGATCACTTCAACCTTGATAATTCCACAATAAGGAAAATTCTGTCCTTTGCCCTCTCGCGGGGGGGTAAATATAGCGATATCTACTGCGAGCATACAATTCAGAACCGTATCGTCATGGAGGAAGGGATAATTAGTGAAAGCAACAAATGGATATCTCTCGGCGTTGGTATCCGGACTATTAAAGGGGAAGGTATCGGCTACGCCTATACTGAAAAACTGTCCTTCGATAAATTAAAACACGCGGCTTTAACAGCCGCGGCAATCGCTGATTCAGGGAAGAAAATAAAACCGATTGATGTTTCAAAGGTTGATTGTGAAAACCATTATCCGGTATCCGACTCCGTAACTAATATCGCGCTTACCGAAAAAATAGCGATGATAAAAGAGGCGGAAGAAGCGGCAAGAGAGTTTAATCCGCATATTTTAAAAACGTCAGTAAGCATTGTGGACAGAATCAGTACAATTCAGATCGCGACAAGCGAAGGGAAATTACTCCAGGATGTAAGACCGATGCTCCGATTCACCGTTCAGGTTGTGGCCGAAAAGAATGGTAATCGCCAAATTGGCGTTTCAAGCGGGGGCGGCCGAAAGGGAATCAGCTATTTTCAAACAGTAATGGGTCCTTCCGATCACGGCCGTGAAGCGGCGAGACAAGCTATTCTTCTCCTCGACGCGGTTCAGGCTCCCGCTGGACGAATGGAACTTATATTAGCCCCCGCTGAATCAGGGATATTACTCCATGAATCTATAGGACATCCTCTCGAAGCTGACTTCATCAGAAAAAGAACATCCGCTTATACCGATAAAATAGGCGAGAAAGTGGCAAGCGAACTTGTAACCGTAATAGACAGCGGAAAAATAAAAAACGACCGCGGCAGCATTAACTTCGATGATGAAGGAACAATGCCGTCACACTCTATCCTGATCGAAAAGGGAATTCTCAAGGGATATATGCACGACCGAATAAGCGCCGACTTCCTAAACGCGAAAAGGACCGGGAACGGAAGAAGACAATCTTATAAATATCAGCCGATCCCAAGAATGACTACAACCTATCTCGCCGGCGGCAAGCATGAGCCTGAAGAAATATTTAAATCCACAAAAAAGGGTATCTATTGTAAAACCTTCCGGGGGGGACAGGTAGATACCGCGAGCGGCGATTTCGTATTCGTTCCGATAGAAGCATATCTTGTAGAAGATGGAAAAATAACCGCTCCCATAAAAAACTTTACTCTGATAGGAAACGGACCTGACGTACTTTCAAAAATCACAATGACCGGCAATGATTTCGCCTTCAGTGACGGCCGGTGGACATGCGGAAAAGGGCAAACTGTCCCGGTAAATGTCGGCCTTCCGACTATCAAGGTTTCTGAAATCACCGTTGGGGGAAGTGAAATCTCGTAACAGCTGGAGAATTGCTATGGACAGAATGAAAAAAATAGTAAAAGCAGCCGTTCAAACAGCCCTCTCATACGGAGCTGAAACCGCCGAAGCAGCGCTTTCAGAAACCAGTGAATTCGGGGTTTCTGTCAGGAATAACCAGATTGAAACATTAAAAGAATCTGTGTCCAACAGAATCCATATAATGCTTTCAATCGACAAAAAAAGGGCCTCCGCCACATCAAACGACCTATCCAATGAAAGTATCAATAAACTTATAAAAGAAGTCGTGGAGCTCTGCAAGGTAATGGAACATGATGAATATTTCAGCCTTCCCGACAAAAAGGAATTGGGAGCGGTAAAAATAGATTTAGAAATATTCGATCCTGAAATCCTGGATATCCCCGCTAAAAGAAAAATCCGGATAGCCAGGGAACTGGAAAAAGCAGCCCATAAAATTGACAAAAAGATCGTTACGGACCACTCTTCATATTCAAATGTGACAGGAAAAACAGCAATGGCAAATTCGCTGGGATTTTGCGACGCCTACCGTGAAAGTTATAACGCGATAGCTCTCTCCTGCGCCGTTGAAGACAACAAAAATGGCAAAACTCCGGGGAGGAAACAATCTTCTTTCTGGTATAGCGCGTCAACTTCCTTTAACAAACTGGATTCTGTGGATAAAGTTGCCGCGGAGGCTGTAAGGCGTACACTGAGGAAACTCGGGAGTAAAAAACCAAAAACCTGTGAAGTTCCAATAGTTTTTGATCCATTTACCTCGGCGAATTTTCTCGGATCTCTGGCAAATGCCCTGAACGGCGCCAGCATCTACAAGAAGGCCTCATTCCTTGCCGGCAAAGCCGGCGAAATAATCGCGGCGCCTTCTCTTACTCTGATAGATGATCCGCTTCTTACAGGAAAAATCGGAAGCCGTCCCTTCGACGGAGAAGGTGTAAAATCACGAAAAAACATTGCGGTAGAAAAAGGGGTACTTAAAACGTACCTTATGGATACCTACGAGGCAAACAAGCTTAACTCTTCGACAACGGGGAGCGCCGGAGGTATATCCAATTTTTATATGAAACCGGGTATTTATCCTGAAGAAGAAATAATCTCCAGCATAGCCAACGGTCTTTACGTAACCTCTCTGTCGGGGCAGGGAGCGAACTGGTCAACAGGCGATTTCTCTCAAGGGGCCGAGGGCTTATGGATCGAGAACGGCCGCATTACTTACCCGGTAAATGGATTTACGATAGCCGGCACATTCAATCAAATGCTGAAAAATATTGAGATGATAGGAAGCAATATCGAGTGGCAAAGCGCCATTGCCGCTCCATCTTTAAAAATAAAGAATATCGTTATTAGCGGAGATTAAAAAGGGGTAATAAAACAACCGGGAGCTAATCAGTCAGACGGCAAGCCGGTTATTCGGATATCAGCTGTTTTTGGCAGGGCTGATCCAGAAAGTTAAAATGAACAAACGGTTAATGTTAATAGTAACTCTTGTTTTACTCCCCTTTGCGGTTCAATCCTCTCCTTCGCGCCAAAATACCCGAACGGAAAATATACTTAAAAACCATCTGAAGGCGCTGGGGGGTGAAAGCGCCGTACGGTCAATCAAATCTTCCATTTGCACTTCTGAAGTTATTATCATGCCGCCCGGTATGAAGGGAACTATAAAGCAATGGTTACTTAAACCCTGCCTCTACCGTTCAGAGGTTTCTCTTGGGCTGTTTAATATCACACAGGGCTACGATGGAGAAAGATCCTGGACCCTTGATCAAAATAACAAAGTCATTTTTAACAAAGATATATCTTCAGAAAAGAAGCAGATCACCTTGTGTATAATCGATGATTATAAATATCTTTTCAACGAAGAAGGATTCACCATAAAGTTCAGCGGTATTGATACATCCTCCAGCGGCCGGCCGTGCGACATCCTGTCACTTGAACCAACCGGCGGTTATCCCTGCAAAATATATCTGGATAAGGAAACAAATCTTTCTGAACAAATTATCATCGAGACAGAGAATGGCATTATCGAACAAAACTATGGTGATTACCGGCGCGTAAACAAAGTTATGCTGCCGTTTAAAACAAGCATACACAATCCCGCTATGAACCAGACAATAAAAACAACCATTCAGTCTATCGAAATTAATCCCCATATTGATCGATCCATTTTTATTCCTCCCAGCGTCAACGTGAATGACTATACCTTTATAAAAGGAAGCTCTTCGGAAAATATCCCCTTTTTATACAGCGGCGGGCACATCTACCTCCCCGTACAACTCGGCACTCAGAAGAAAAACTATACTTTTCTTCTGGACTCCGGCGCGGGTATAACCGTAATAGATTCCACACTCGCGGCTGATTTAGGATTTCCATTCGGAGACAAGATAACCGGCGCGGGAATCAGCGGTACTACTTACTGCTATATGACCCGTATCCCCGGATTTAAAGTTGAAGGGATAGAATTCAGCGCACAAACCCTTATCACCTTTCCCCTTGGCAATATCACAACTCGTTTCTCGAACATAGAAACAGGCGGAATTCTCGGTTACGATTTCCTTAGCCGCTTCGTCACAGAAATCAATTATGAAGAGAGAACTATATCTTTCTTTGAACCTGACTCATTTGAATACACAGGAACAGGGCAAATAATAGACGCTCCTTTAATACATAAGATTTTCCCCGCCAAATGCATCCTCGATGAAAAATATCACGGAACTTTCCTGATAGATACCGGCGCTAACAAATCGCTGCTGCTGTACAGTTTTGCTGAAAAAAACAATCTTTTTCACGGAAGAAAATCGACCACTGTTTCGGTGGTCGGCGCTGGAGGAGAAAATACGGCCCATCTCTCCAGATTCAAATCTCTTAAGATTGCGGGGGTTACAATATCAGAACCGTTTCTCTTCATCACAGGACAGGGAGACGGCCTTTTATCTTTCGAGGAAATAGATGGTATTATCGGAAATGATATACTTGAAAGGTTTACATTAATCCTGAACTACTCCAATCAGGAAATAATTATGGAAAAGGATTCAAGTTATTCAAAGCCTTTCCTCAGTGATAAAAGCGGTCTGCAAATAGCGAGGGATTCATCAGGATCTCTCTTTATATATTACGTGATCCCGGGATCTCCGGCATACGCGGAAGGACTGGAAAAGGGTGACAGACTTATAAAGATAAACGGAAAGAAAATATCGGAATTCGGAAGCCTTGTTGAAATAACCAGGTTATTTCAACAAGAAGAAGGAATACAATTCAAACTGCTTATTGAAAGGGGAGAAGAGGAGATTGGAGTAACCATTGAGCTAAAAGAGTATTTATAATCAACATTTCATCAGACAAACAGTTCTGAAAGGAGCACCAATGAGCATCAAAATCAAATTTCTGGGCGCTGTTAGAACAGTAACCGGTTCCATGCATTTGATTACCAACGGCGATTCAAAAATAGTTATGGACTGTGGCCTCTTCCAGGGCCATAGAGAGGAATACTATACAAGAAACTCTCATTTCCCTTTTGACCCGGGCGAGATCGATGCCTGTGTCCTTTCTCACGCTCACATAGACCACAGCGGTAATATCCCGAATCTTGTGAAGCACGGGTTCAAGTCAAGAATCCTGACCACCAGCGCGACTCGTGATTTGTGCTCTTCGATGCTTCCCGACAGCGGCCATATACAAGAAGAAGACATAAAATACCTGAACAAAATTAATAAAAGAAAAGGGCTGCCGGCCAGGAAGCCCCTTTACACCCGGATAGACGCTGAAGAATCACTTCAATACTTTGACGGGCATCCCTATGAACAGAAAATAACGATCAAGGATGATGTTTCGGTTACTTTCTATGACGCGGGACACGTACTCGGATCATCAAACCCACTTCTGGAAATCAAGGATAATACCGGCCCCATCCGTATAGCATACGCGGTGGATCTGGGAAGAAAGAACATGCCGATCCTGAATGATCCCGTTACTCCGCCGGATATAGATTACATGTTTCTTGAAAGCACCTATGGCGGCAGGCTGCATTCTCCACCCTTGGAAACAAAAAATATGCTCGCGGATATAATTAATTCCACAGTTAAAAGGGGAGGTAAGATAATTATTCCTTCCTTCGCTCTTGAAAGAACACAGGAGATCGTATATTACCTGAACCAGTTGTTTGATGAAAAACTCGCCCCTGAAATTCCCGTCTTCGTTGACAGCCCCCTCGCTGTTAATCTCACCGAAGTCTTTTTCAAACATCCTGAATGTTATGACGAAGAAATGTACGATGCCTTCAAATCCGGTAAGGACCCTCTCGGCACTAACAAAATTAAATATATAAAGGCTGTGGAAGAATCAAAACAACTCCACAAAGATTCAAGACCGATGATAATCATATCCGCCGCGGGAATGTGTGAAGCGGGCAGAATACTCCATCATCTGAAGAATAATATTGAAAATCCGGCAAATACTATCCTGATTGTCGGATATATGGCAAAAAACACTCTCGGGCGGCGTATAGTTGAAAAGCATGAAACGGTGAAAATATTCGGTCAACCATATAATCTAAAGGCTGATGTCAAGATAATGAACTCCTTCAGCGCCCATGCCGACAGAGACGAAATTTTTGAATACGTAAAACCTCTGAAAGATTCAATCAAGGGGATTTTTATTGTGCATGGAGAGGAAGAACAATCAGAAAAGCTTTATAATCTACTCAAAGAAAATAACTTCCCTGTACATTTCCCTCATCCTGGAGATGAAATAGAATTAAACGGGAATTCTTCGTAGTAGAACCAACGTCCGGCATGAATAAAAAGAATAGCTTCCGCGCGGGGGGTTAGCTTTGCCTATCCCTCCGTTACAAAGCTTCATGACCCCTTGCCCTTAAAGCGGCATACAAGCTCGCGAACGGACACTCATAGGTATTCTCCCTCATTGTTACCAGACATGGCACCTTTCTTGCCATTCCCTAAGAATCAAATATGAGAATTGAGATTTTCGTTAAGAAAAAACAGGGGCTCTCAATAGTTAAAACCGGCAGAGGATGCTATTCCCACTCTTGACCTACACCCTTCTGCCGGCATACCTTATTCATCGGTTGTATAATTATGCTTATATTGCCTATCGGAACAAAATCGTCAATTGCTTTCAAACCAAAACTAACGATTTTCCTCATAGTTATAAATACTCTCATAGCTGTGATAACCTTCATAAACCCGGGGCACAATGAAGCAGCTCTTTTCAAGGTTCAAAAAGAGAAATTCGCTCAACAGATACGCCTATATGCCATTGAAAACACCGATACCGAAGAGAGAGGCGGAAATATCAGCTTCGAAATTGAACTCGCGATAACGGAAATCAAGAATTCCGGAAACTATCATGATCTTCAAACGGGTCTTTTTAAAGCAATTTATCTGGTCGACGACGGGAGTGTCGATAATTTTCGGGAATTTGAAAAGACCCTTAAGGACAGATCGCGTAACTTCTATTCAAAGAGTAGTTTTGAAGCAGTTGACAGCTTTGACAAGTGGAAAATATGCAGAGAAGAAGAGATCAGAGCCGCGATCGGGGAAATTAACTATTCCTACGGCCTTGTACCCTCCAGAATGAATCGCGCTTACACCTTTATTACTCACATCTTTTTGCATGGGGGTATATGGCATCTTCTCGGAAACATGCTTTTTCTGTGGATAGTTGGATGTCTGCTTGAAGACAGCTGGGGCAGGCTGCCGTTTCTCCTGTTTTATCTAGCTGGAGGAGCATTTGCCGGGCTCGCCCACTGTATGCAGAATACAAACTCAACAATCCCTCTAATCGGCGCTTCAGGAGCTATAGCGGCGGCAATGGGGGCGTTTACCTTGATACATTTTACAACACGTATTAAATTTTTCTATTTCCTTCTCTTCTTCTTTAGACCGATTTTCGGAACCTTTTATTTACCAGCCTTCGTTGTTCTTCCCCTCTGGTTCTTTCAACAATTAGCTCTCAAATCCCTGGCTGATTTCACGGGCGGCTCAAATGTCGCCTACATCGCGCATATCGCTGGATATATGGCAGGTTTAATAACGGCTCTCATTTTTCGCGCGACCGGATTTGAGAAAAACATCCTTCATACAAAGGTTCGCAAAAAACAAATAGCCGCGGGCATTTTGAAAGACCCGCGCTTCAGTGAAGCTTGCGAGCTCATGCGGAAAGGAATCACAGCAAGAGCAAAAAGCCTCTTTTTAGAACTGGTCGAGGAAAATCCGGATGATACTGTTTTGCTCCGGGATATAACAATGATTTACAGAGAAAACGGGTTTGAAGATGACTCGCGTAAAACCGGGGAGCGCGTACTTAAAAAACTCCTCCTGGACTCAAAAAATGATGAAGCCGCGAGTTGGGCAAAAGAGTTTGTTTTACAAAACACCAACCAGGGTTCATCTTCTCAATTGCTGATAAAGGTTGGAAAATGGCTCGTAAACCAGAAAAGATATGATGAGGCCTATGATATATACAGCTATATTCAAAAACACTCTCCACTGCCCCTCCTATCAATAAAGGCTTCAATTGCAATGGCGGAATTACTCAGCTCGGAAATGAACAATAGACCATACGCTTTAACAATACTGAATGAATTAAAAGATAAAAACCTTGAACCGGAATGGCGGAATAGAATAAACAAAATTGAATCAATTATAAAAGCGGCTTCTCAGCCA
>DAOWMJ010000205.1 GCA_030643145.1 Candidatus Latescibacterota bacterium
ATAGAAGATGCCATTGTTGAGACGAGAGACAGCATTGTAAAGGGTGAGACTATTGCAGCCCCCCTCAAGAAGAGTGGAGTTTTCCCTCCTATGGTTGTTCAAATGATCAGTGTTGGTGAACAGACGGGTGCCCTGGACGAAATGCTTGAAAAGGTCGCGGATTTTTATGATGACGAAGTGGATTCAGCGGTTGACGCCCTCACAGCAGCTATAGAGCCGATTATGATTGTTGTAATGGGGCTTATTGTAGGAGGGATGTTGATTGCAATGTATTTGCCGATGTTCAAATTGATTTCCGTTGTTTCCGGGTAAAAATTTTGGGATGGAAGGAATTTATGAATCTCATGCCGCGTGCTTACCGGGATGACGAAAAGATAAGAAAACTTGCTTTTATGCGGCTGGTTGTAGCGACACTTCTGGTGGGAGCGGCCATTATTGCTCTTCAGTTTCAGGGCCGGGAACTATCAGCTGTAGCTCTATATAGCCTTCTTGGTGTAATATATCTTGGGACGGGAGCCGCCTATCTTGCTTACAGGAGCGGGGCTCCATTTACTCATATGATAATTCTTCTTATAGGTGTTGATCTTGCCGTCCTGACTCTTATTGTCCATTACAGTGGCGGCTCGGGTTCGATTTTTTCAATACTCTATATAGTTCCAATTTTTGTGGGTGGGTTGTATTTCCAGGTTTCAGGAGGACTGATTACATCACTAATCGCGGCCTCCGCGTACATTATCTACAGCCTTCTTGAAATTAGTGGTCAAGTCCGATCTCCCGAAGGTGCGCTCATTTTCACACGTCAAAATCTTTTTGATTCATTACTTAGAGGATATATCCATTTAGGCGTTTTTGTTTCCTCAGGTTTGATCAGCGGATATTTTTCAAAAAGAGTTAAAAAAAGTGGAAAAGAACTGGCTGACAGGGAGAAGGAGATAAAGAGGATACAATTAAATAATGCTTCCATTGTTAATAACATGAGCAGCGGCCTTGTTGTAGTGGACCTGGATGGCCGTATTGTTTCGATTAATCCATCAGCGAGGAAAATACTGGAAGTAGAAAAGTCCGGCAGCGTGGAAGGTGAATTGTTGGAAGAAATAGTTCAGGATATAAATCCTCTTCTCGACGAACTCTTGCTTGTTATGGAAACAGGAGTTCAGCGAAACAGAGATGAGATAAAACTTTCCAGGAGAGATGGACGCGAACTGCCGATAGGAATAAACATTTCACTTCTTAGAGATGAAAATGATGAAAAAAGGGGTGCGATAGCTCTCTTCCAGGATTTAACCGAAGTTAATAGAATGAGGGAAAGGATACGGAAATCGGATCGGATGGCGGCGGTTGGGGAACTTTCAGCGGCAATCGCGCATGAAATTCGTGCGCCACTCACTTCAATCTGCGGTTCTACAGAGATGCTTAAAGGGGAACTTGATGTGACAGGTGAGAACGGAGAACTTATGGATTTGATAATTCGTGAATCAGAGCGTCTGGATGGAATGATTACTGATTTCCTTGAATACGCGAGGCTACGGAAACCTGCGTTTTACTCGGTAGATATTGAAAATTGCCTGAAAGAAACAATTCTTCTGTTAAAGCATGGTTCTTATCTTCGCGGCGGAGGAAGTATCAGATTTCAGAGTGAAGCTGAAGGTGTGAAAATATATGCCGATGATGAACAAATAAGGCAGGTCTTTCTGAATCTTGGGCTTAATGCCTGTGAGGCTGTGGGAAGAGATGGGAATATTGCCATTACGGTAAGGATGGTCGAAGAGGTTTTGGAGGAAGACGACAAAAAAACAGAGTTCATTGAAATAGAATTTCAAAATGATGGACCACCGATTCCATCCGATGTTCTGCCGCATATTTTTGAACCCTTCTTTACTACAAAGGATGGCGGTACCGGACTTGGGCTGGCTACTGCGGAAAGAATTATTGAGAGTCATTCAGGTGCGATAAGTGTGGAAAGTCCGGAAGGAAAGGGTGTTGTGTTTAAAGTCCTGATTCCGGCAAAGAATAACAGAAACGGTATAGGGATTGAGGAAATCAAACAGAAACTTTGCAGTGTATAATTGGGGAGGTTTTGATTAATGGCAGGTGAAAGAATACTGATAGTGGATGATGAAAAGAGTATGTGCCAATATCTTTCAATAATGCTCAAAAAGGAAGGGTATAACGTCAAGACGGTCGGTAACGGTAAATCCGCTATAGAAGAAGTGAAAAAGGCGAATTATGACGCTGTAATGACCGATATCAAAATGAAGGGGGTTGACGGTCTCGAAGTTCTCTCAGCGGTAAAAACCCATGAACCGAATCTTCCCGTAATAATCATGACTGCGTACGCTTCACAGAAGACCGCGATAGAAGCCCTTAACAATGGCGCTTTTCACTACATGGTGAAGAGGGCTGCAAAGAACGACGAAATAAAGATGATAGTCCACAATGCTATTGAGACGCGAAGGGTAAGTAATGAGAATGTCTTTTTTAATAAACAGCGTGAAAAAAAGAGTAGCTACAAGAATATTATTGGCGAAAGCGAACCGATGCAGAAAGTTTTTCGCAGGATAGACAAAGTTGCCGCTACCGACAGTACTATTCTGATAAGGGGTGAGAGCGGAACCGGCAAGGAACTTGTCGCGAAGTCAATTCATCATAAGAGCAACAGATCGAACAAAGCCTTTGTTTCCATAAACTGCGGAGCTCTCCCCGAGAATCTTCTTGAAAGTGAACTTTTTGGGCATGTAAAGGGGAGCTTTACCGGAGCGATCAGGGACAAGGATGGACTATTCAAGGTGGCCTGTGGAGGGACATTTTTTCTTGATGAAGTGGGGGAGACATCTCCGGGGATTCAGGTTAAGCTGCTGAGGGTTCTTCAGGAAAGAGAAATAATTCCTGTTGGGGGGACAAATCCGATAAAGGTGAATGTTCGCTTAATCGCGGCAACCAATGCCAATCTTGAAGAGGCCGTGCGCACGAGAAGTTTCCGCCCTGATCTTTATTACCGTTTGAATGTAATACCGATAGAGATCCCTCTTCTTAAAAACCGTTCGAGTGATATCACCCTTCTTGTCGATCATTTTCTTAAAATGGCATCTGAAAAGATCAAAAGAAAAAAGACTATTTCCAAAGAATCAATCGATCTACTGTTGAATTACGAATGGCCCGGAAATGTTCGTGAACTGGAAAATATAATTGAACGCGCTATTGTGCTTCAGGATGGAGATACTATAATGCCGTATGATCTCCCCGACAAGATTCGTTTTCAGTCAAGAAGGAAAGGGAATTTTGATCTGAACAGGGAGAAGGTAACACTGGAGGAGCTTGAGAAGGAGTATGTAATATCTGTCCTTGAAGAGACCGGATGGCAGAAGAAGAAAGCCAGCGAGATATTGGGGATTAACGCTTCGACACTCTACCGGAAGATTCAGCGCTATGGACTTAATCGCAATGAAGAAGAGGTTGGGGTGGAATGAAAAATAGTTGCATTGCAGAATTGATGTGTGGCAATTTACAATATGAGTCTGCGAGGACGCCGAAACTGATAACTATAACATTTTGTTACACATGGAGTTGACGTTTTTATGCTGACTGCTTGTCTTGGCATACTATTTGCGAAACAATAAAGGGAAGGTCGGAATATGACCTTAAAAAAGAGATTGGACGGTTAAAAACAGCCGTATAATTAAAACCTTCAAAGCAGTTTTGCTTTGAAAGTAAGTGCCTTAAGGAGGTGCAGGATGAATAACAAGGGTTTTACCCTGATAGAGCTGATGATCGTTGTTGTGATTATTGGTATTCTGGC
>DAOWMJ010000137.1 GCA_030643145.1 Candidatus Latescibacterota bacterium
GGCCACCAAATCCTTTAGGCCATTTTCTATGATCCAGCGGTAGCGGTATTTCTTCAGAAGTTCTCGGGCCTCAAGCTCTGTATTTGTCGTTGCGAAACAACGTACATTTTTTTTCGTCTTCCGATTTCTTAAAATAACGATCATCAGGGGCAGCTTTGTCTTCGGCAATAAAACCTTAAGCGGCTTGTATTCATCTTCATTATTGTTTGGCAAGACAAGCCAGTTCTCTTCTTCTTGTAAGGCCGGTGTGATGAGCTTTTTGATCTGTGGGTTCTGTTTTAGGCATACGTATATTTCCCCGTTCTTAAAGATCGTTTCCTTGAAATAGTGAAAATCGGATTCCTTTGTGTATTCAGAGTCCATGTAGATTTCCTCAATAGCCAAGGGATCCAGTATGGGAAAGATGTTCTGCTCACAAAACTGCCGTATGATCTTTGGTGATCTGACCGCACCTTGATAGTAGGCGATGGTTATGATCACATTTGCAGCTAGATCCCATGCAACATGCGGTCTGAACCCAGGAACCAGGTCTCCCTTTTTATTAGGCCCCTTGCCAATTCCATCCTCCAAAGCGTTCTTCCCATAGAAATCTTTGAAATGGAAATCATAGCCCAGTTTCAGCCCCTCTATGATTCCTAGTTGTTTTGCCCGTGCTACCAGATCACACCTCATTTTATGGAGTTGGCTAAACTTGAACTCAGTGCTATCTTCGTAGAACCGGGAAGAAGAGCCAAACAGACCGATCCCGCTGGCAAGCGCGACAGAACGATCTTTTGAGTTGCTCAGATGGCTGATCCGACGATATCCGGCAAGAATACGAAAAACGTTCAACATCGCCAGGTTGGTGATCTCTTTGCCGCGCAGCTTCGGAGGCCCATAGGTATCAAATGACTGTACAACCCCCAGATCGTTGACAAACGGTGCTAAAATGAATGGACCCGGATCACAAATGTTGTAGGCATGCGTTTTCATCTTCTTGCAGATAAGCTCAAAATGACGATTGATCCTGCGTGTTTTCAAGATTATTTGTTCCGAGAGAAGATCGTAGGCTGTCTCGATAGGCTTGAAAGGTTCTTCCGTTTTCGGCCTCGATAGTTCCATGAAACGGTCAAGGGCAACTGGAGAACGTCCCTTATCTTGAAGGCCCCAACGTTTGATAATTCGATTCACCACATATCTTGAACAACGAAGCTTGCCTGCATCGACTATTTGCTGTGCCGACCATGAGGGATGTTCCAGTCTCTCGAGGAGAATCTTCAGTTGCAGTTCATCAGAGATACTGTCTTTCTTGCCATAAGCATTGGCTGAAATGATCGTCCACGGTCCATACAACCGGTATTCCTTGATCAATCGGTAGTAGGTCGTCACCGGAATATTGAGCCGAATACAGGTGTCATAAACTCTCGCCTTACGATTGAAAAATAGCTCTCTCAAGAGCTCCATTCTATTATGGTAGGGATCGTTGTCTATGAAGAAAGTCTCCTTACGTTTATCTTGTTTCCGCCCCTCTACAGGATTTTCCCTGAGCGCTTTAAGCTCCGCAAGGCTTCTCTGTATCCTACCGAAAAAATCTCGATCGGTTTCTAACTTCGAGTAGCCATAACCGTGCGAGTTTAGGATTCTGGAGATAATTTGAGAATCCGCGACTGCTTGGGTAACAGGCGCCGCCTGCGCAACACGGAGAACCGCAATTTGAGATACAGATGGGCGGCAGTTCTTTACGATGAGGACCAATTGCTCAAGGTTGGGCGCTTGATTTACTGTGCTTCCGGGCGAAGGAAACAATCCCGCAAAGCCATACCGGACAAAGCTATTTTCAATTTCATAATAGGAGGAACGAGAAAGATTATGTTCCAGACAGACTTGCTTGATAGGAACAGAGCCAAGCCAAACCTTTCTCAAGATTTCATAGTGGCTGATTACCGGATCATCTTCGATGAAATAGGGAGTTGCAGAGTGATATGAAGCCATAGCACTGGTGACCTTTGAGCTGAGCAATTTGAAATACTTAATGGTACTTGGTGATAGAATCATGGCAATAATATACCATGCCAACAGCACAAAGTCAAGCATATTATTCCATTCTATTAGCACAATTTAATATCGCTATCTTTCGTCCAAATCGTACAAATACCCCTTTATTTCGCTATCAAAGACGCTTTTAGAACATAATTTTGCGAAAATTCACTCTATTTAGGCTTAGAGAAAGGAATAAATACGAAACAAAGGCCTTGAGTCTTTCTTTCAAGCTTAAATTATTGTAATAATCTGGTCGTTTAGCATGGAATAATACCGGGCTATACGATCATAATCTGCAGTAAAAAACGGGGCATTTCAAACGGTTAGCGGTACTTTTCTACCATTTACGCGCTTGCGTGTGTCCATTCAAATGGTGTAGGATCGTCTGATCATACACTTTAATCTTCCAAAATCGATTGAAAGCTACAGCCAGGAAATTGGCAGGGCCGGAAGAGATGGGAAAAATTCTTACTGTGAGGTGTTGGCAAATAAAGATAATATCAGTGTTCTGGAAAATTTCATCTACGGCGACACTCCCGAGGAAACCGGGATTCGCGGACTGCTGTCGTTTATTAAGGATAACACTTCATCTTCCCTTGAAATTCGCCTGTACTCCCTTTCACTTGAGCTGAACATCAGAATGCTTCCCTTGAAGACTCTGCTGGTTTACCTGGAGATGAACGGGATTCTGGAACCTGTATATTCATACTTTGAGGAATTGCCCTTCAAGTATCTCATGGAAAAGGAAACGATAATTGGCGAGTTTGATGATGAAAGAAAGAAATTTATCCAATGCATCTTTCAGTATTCAAAAACAGCGAAAATATGGACGAGACTCGATATCGAGCGAATAATGGAAACATACGGCGCCGACCGGATCCGAATTATCAGAGCCCTGGAGTATCTTGATGAGAAAGGGTGGATAGAACTGGAAAGACATCATACTGTAGAGGTATATGAAATACTCAGACATGATTTTGATATCAACGATACGACGAACAGCCTGTACAATACAGCGAAGGGAAAAGAGACATTTGAAATCAAGAGAATACAGCAGATGCTTGATTTTTTTGAGAGCGATAACTGTCTAAGCAGAGAGCTTTCAAATTACTTCGGGGAACATACTGTGCAGAAATGCGGCCACTGTTCGGTTTGCACTCACGGTAAGGTTGAATTGCAATCAACGGTAGAGCTTCCCCCGCTGTCCGAATTTAACTTTAAGAAAACCACGGCGAATTTGTTTGAAAAAGCCGATTTTACTCCAACACCCACAACCGTTACAAGATTCTTGTGCGGAGTAAATTTTCCATTTGGCTCTAAATTTAAATTAAAAGAACTAGCGGAATTCGGCATATTGAAGAAATATCCATATAGGAGTGTGAATGAATGGGTTATCCGAAACCGATAACTGAAGGAGCAACAAATGATTTTTAAGAATATGGAGCTTCACAATATTGCTGAGGCTAATCAGACCGAAGAGCGCAGCGGCTTCCGGCTGCAGAGGGTTCCCGAATCGGTAAGGGTGCTGCTCGAGGAGCCTGCCCGGAACAAGACGCTCAATCCCGGAGGCGCCGAGATCCGGTTTTTCCTTCAGGAAGAAAAAGCCCGGATCACCCTCTCTTCCAGTGGAGATGTCTGCCTGGCGAGGCTTTTTTTCGGCACCTTCGATTCACGGTTAACATGGGAGATAGGCCACGAACCGGTCACTCTGACCGTCGAATTACCGGAAAATTTCAGGAGGAAACATGAATCACTTCCCCCTTATATCAGAGAAAATCTTCCCTTTCATCCGGAGCTCTGCAGAATCGTGCTTTTTCATGGAGTGGTGCATATTCACTCTATAGAAGGCGAAGTCCGTCAGCCTGACAGGGAATCCACGCCGGTGCGTACTATGCTCTCCTATGGCACTTCGATAACCCATGGATCGGCGGCAACCGGCTTTCACCTGACCTATGCCGCTCAGACAGCCTGGAGGCTCGGTGTCGATCTCATCAATCTCGGTGTCGGCGGAGCGTGCAGATGCGAAAGGGACTTTGGCGAATATATAGCGTCCCGGGATGATTGGGACTTCGCAACTCTGAGCCTTTCGGTGAATATGATTGGAGCTGGATTTACACTATGTGAATTCAGGGAAAGGACAAAGTATCTGATCGGTAAGATCGCCGGGGCTCATCCTAAAAAACCTGTGGCATGCATATCTGTCTTTCCTTACTTCGGAGACTGGGGAGACAATCTTTCCGAATTGCAGCCCACCGCGAAGGCGAGTCCGGAGGAATTCCGAAGAGCCCTCGAGCAGGTGGTATCTGAGTTAGTGTCTGAGCTAGACCTGTCGAACCTTCACTTCATAAAGGGACCGGATGTGCTCACTAACATAGGCGGTCTGACGGTCGATATAATCCATCCGGCGGACCTCGCCATGATTCTGATGGGAGAGAACCTGGCAAAACAGTTGAAGCCGCTGGTAGGTGTATGAAGGTATAGAATCTTGATATAGATCAGGAAGGCAGCTACAAAATTTTCTTCGGATTCGAGGAATAGGGTGCGCCGATTTCGCTATGTCAACCGCGCAAAGATCAGGTTCTGCGCTTTGCCCTCGGTATAATCTATCTCGGCTTTGTTGCGGTCTACTCATCGAGCAATGAACCAGCCATTTATTGACATTTGACTTACTCTGGTGTATATTAATGGTGATATCAGGAGGCATCAAATGACAAGAATGACTGTGACTCTGGATGAAAAAGTTGTTGATGAAGCACGTGATCTTTTAAAAGCTAAAACAAAAAGGGAAACAATTGAGACAGCATTGAAAGAGGTAATAAAGCAGAAGAAACGCGAAAAAGCTCTTAAACATTGCGGGAAAATTGAGCTTGATATGGATCAGGAAGAATTGCAGGCTTATCGAGCAAGTGTATGAAACTCATTGATAGTTCCGCATGGATAGAGTATTACCGGAAAGAGGGAAATAAGGAATATAAAGCTTGGATTTCCAGGGCTATCCAAAATAATGTAGCAGCAGTGAATGGCGTAATTCAAGTTGAAATATTAGTTTTTACTAAGACACAGTCTGAGTATGATTTTATTTCATCTGATTTTTCCGCTTTACATATTTTTAACTTGATGAACATGTGGTTCAGAAAGCTTCAGAAATCGGATTCAATTTACGGAGAAAGGGAATTACTATTCCCGGAACAGATCTGATAATTGCTGCTTGTGCTATAATCTCAAATGCTGAGTTAATACATTTTGACAGCCACTATGAATACATTGCCGAACACTACCCGCTTAATATGATAACTCAGCTTAATTTATAGCGAAAAGTTTATTCCACTGATATGTTCGTAAAATCCTGTATTCGGATTAGCGGTTTTTCTATAGATGCCTTGTATAGAATTATACATTTGATTATTATTCATTTAACATGAATCATTTTACAGTTTTTACCAAACCCTGGCCGGACAAATCGCTGGATGAGCTGGGCGTTATGGTCAAAAATATGGGATTCGACGGAGTAGAGCTGCCGGTACGCCCCGGTTTCCAGGTAACGCCGGAAACAGTGAGAAAGAGGCTTCCGGAGGCAAAGAAGGTTCTGGAGGATCACGGAGTTAAGATTGGCAGCGTGGCAGGCGGGACAGACGAGGCGACAATCGCCGCCTGTGGAGAAGCCGGGATTCCTGTCATTCGAGTCATGGTCAATATAGACATGAATATCGGCTATTTCGCGACAGAGAGAAA
>DAOWMJ010000006.1 GCA_030643145.1 Candidatus Latescibacterota bacterium
GGACGCTGCCGGCAATGTAGTAATACGTGTACCCGCTACAGAGGGGCATGAAAACGCGCCTGTGATAGTCCTTCAGGGGCATCTTGACATGGTTGGTGAAAAAAACAGTGATGTCGAGCACGATTTTGAGAAAGATCCCATTCAAACTGAGATAGATGGCGATTGGCTCACGGCCAGAGGTACGACTCTCGGAGCTGACAATGGAGTGGGTGTCGCGGCGGCGCTGGCCTTGGTTGATGAAGAAAATGTTGTCCATGGCCCTCTCGAAATACTTTCTACTGTCAGTGAAGAAGTTGGACTGATCGGCGCCGGAAAACTGCAGCCGGATTTTCTAAAAGGGAAAATTTTGATGAATCTCGATAGTGAAGAGATAGGCGAAGTCTATATAGGATGTGCCGGTGGAGGGGACAGTGTTCTCAAGCTGTCCGTTGAAGAAACCGATCCACCCGCTGATTCCAGGGGAGTATCCATTAAAATAACGGGGCTTCGCGGAGGGCATTCCGGGATAGATATTATTGAACAGAGAGGCAACGCTATCAAAATACTTGTTAGAATTCTCTCCCGGATTCTAGGTGAAAAGAGTATTAGTATTGTTTCCATTGAAGGTGGAAAAATGCGAAATGCTATTCCCAGGGAAGCCGTCGCGGTGACAGCGGTCAAGGGCGCGGATATTGGAAATATTGAGGAAATTGCCCGGGAAGAAATAAAAACCATTGCCATAGAATTAGGCGGGCGTGAGAAAGAGCTTAAGGTTGTTATTGAATCTATGGATGAAGTTCCCGCTAAAATTATGACTCAAGAGTCGCAGAAAACCCTTCTTGATTTACTTGTCGCTCTTCCGCATGGTATTGAGGCGATGAACTATGATATTGAAGGGCTTGTTGAAACATCAAACAATCTTGCTACAATCAAGATTGAAGATGGCATGGCGGTTATTGGCACATCGACACGCAGTTCTATTATCAGCGCGCTGAACGCTCTAAGTGCCAGAATCGGCGCGGTCGCACGTCTTGCGGGGGCGGAAGTTGAAGTGAGAGATCCATATCCCGGATGGATGCCGAATCTTGAATCCAAGATTCTCGCTGTAGTAAAAGATGTTCATAAAAGGGAGTTTGGAAAGGAACCGGAGATGAAAGCAATTCACGCCGGTTTGGAATGCGGAATAATTGGCGAGAAATTCCCCGGGATGGATATGGTTTCTTTCGGTCCGTGGATTGAACACCCTCATTCACCGGAAGAGAGAGTAAATATACCCTCGGTAAAGACTTTCTGGAAACTTCTGACAGCGGTACTAGAGGAAATGGCTTAAATAGAGCAAGATGAAGATAGGTTATTGCCGGAGTCCGGGAACTATTTTCGGCGCTCCGGCAATAATGCTCATAGTAAAAAAGGTTAGGTTAATTAAGCTGTGAGAGAACAGATGTAAGTGTTTAGTGTTGAAACTAAAGGGCTTGACTTTATTCCCTGAGTTATTATTCTTAGATATTGGTTTACAGGGGTGTGGCTCAATTGGCAGAGCATCGGTCTCCAAAACCGAGGGTTGCAGGTTCGAGTCCTGCCATCCCTATTTTTAATATCTCGTCTGCCGGGTTCAAGGTGAAATAGTATTAGGAGGTATGGGATGCCGAAAAAGAGGGTCACAAGTGGAATGCGACCGACCGGTAGTCTCCATCTCGGGAATTTGTTGGGGGCGCTTGAGAACTGGGTTTCTCTGCAGGATAGATATGACTGTTATTTTTTTATTGTGGATTGGCATTCTCTGACAACTCCGGGTGGTTGTGGCGCGGTTGGTTACGAAAATATAGGAGAGTTGAAAGATAACATTCATGAAATCGCGATAGACTGGATTTCGGCGGGACTAGATCCTGAAAAATGTTCGATGTTTATTCAGTCTCTTGTACCTGAAGTAGCGGAACTTTATCTGATTTTGTCGATGGTAACACCTCTTGGATGGCTGGAACGTAATCCGACATATAGAGAAATGGTGAAGAGTTACGCGATAGAATCTCCAAGCTATGGACTTCTTGGGTATCCTACGTTGCAGTCAGCGGATATTCTCTTGTATAAGGGTGATTTTGTGCCGGTTGGTAAGGATCAGGAAGCTCATATCAATATGACAAAGGATCTTGCCGCCCGGTTCAATAATCTATACAACAGGGATGTGTTTCCTTTAACCGAGGCCCTTCTTACTGAAGTGCCGAAAGTGCCTGGAATCGACAGTGTTAATAAAAAAATGAGCAAGAGTTCAGGGAATCACATATCTCTTTCTCTTGGGGAAGAAGAAACCATAAAGAGGATAAAAAGCATGTTTACAGATCCTGTCAAGATACGAAAGGATGATCCCGGCCATCCTGATGGATGTGTGGTTTACGCCTTTCACAAAATATATAATAGTGAAAGCCTTGAGGGGATTTATTCCGAATGCGAAAGTGGAAAAAGGGGGTGTGTGGACTGTAAGATGCAGCTTGCGGCTAAATTGAATGAAAGTCTCCGCCCAATAAGGGAAAAAAGAAAAGAGCTTGAAAAAAGACCGGAGATAATAGCGGATATCCTGGAATCCGGAGCTTCCAGAGCCCGCGATATAGCCAGGGATACACTTGAAGAAGTGAGAGACGCGATGAAACTGCCAACCAGGGGGATATTTAATGTCTGAGGCCATAGATTTCTTTATTTCCAAATTCCGGGATAATATAAACAGAGAATATGAACCTGGCCGCTATTTCAGGCCACGACCCTATCGAAACGCTTCAGTTCGTTTCAGAAACTGTTCGATAGAAGATTTTGAAAAGAGACGGGATATTCTGGTAAATGAAGCCGGGTTAAATGCTTTTATGTTCAGATCAGATATGATCCCCGGTTGTGACCTTCTGTCAGATTCCGGCACCACTACGATGACAATGCGACAATGGGCGGCAAT
Source organism: Candidatus Latescibacterota bacterium (assembly GCA_030643145.1). Classification (GTDB taxonomy): domain Bacteria; phylum Krumholzibacteriota; class Krumholzibacteriia; order Krumholzibacteriales; family WJIX01; genus JAGHBT01. The sequence continues at coordinate 2,918 of DAOWMJ010000006.1, forward strand.
GCTTCTTGGTGATGAAGCATATGGATCGAACGAAGGCTATTTTGAACTGAAAAATCAGATTACCGAAACATTCGGCAAGGATTGGGTATCTGGTAATGAAAATCGATCAGGAGAAAACCTCTTTATTTTTCACCAGGGGAGAGCGGTTGAAAACGCCTTGTTTACGGTTTTGGGCCGTGTAGCCGCCAAGAATGAGACGCGGCAACCGAAGCTCGCGAATGGACTCATGCCGGCTTTAAAAAAGCGTATTGAATCAAAGCTGCTTTCTGGTAAAGGCAATACACCCGGGTCCTGCGATTCACAATTTATCATTCCGAGCAATTCTCATTTTGATACAACGCAGGGAAACATTGAGGATAAGGGAATGATACCTATAAATTTGCCCTGTCCTCAGCATCTGGCGGATGACCGCGATTACCGCTTCAGGGGGGATATGGATGTCGATGAGATTGAGAATTTACTTGAGAATGAAGGAAGCAGAGTTCCGTTGGTATATATAACCATTACAAATAATACTGGTGGGGGGCAGCCGGTATCGATTGCTAATATTAAGCGGATTCGAGAAATAACTGATCGTTTTAATATTCCCTTATTCTTTGATGCCTGCAGATTTGCCGAGAATGCCTGGTTTATTAAGAAGTATGAAAAGGGCTACTCAGACAAGAGTATTACTGAAATCGTTCATGAGATGTTCAGCTATGTTGATGGTTTCCATATCAGTCTAAAAAAGGATGGGCTTGTTAATATGGGTGGAGCGCTTGTTCTGAAGGAGGGGGGAATATTTACGGAAAAATACCCTGATTTTAAGGGGGGATTGACCGATTATCAGATAATGGCAGAAGGACATCCTACTTACGGCGGTCTTGCCGGCAGAGACCTTAAGAGTATTGTTGAAGGATTTAGGGTTGTAGTAAGACAGGATTATCTTGATGCCAGAATAGGGCAGATCAAAAGAGTCGCAGATAGTCTTACCGGATATGGGATACCGATTATCGAACCTGCCGGCGGGCATGCGGTATATATTGATATGGACAAATTTTTTGATGGAATAAAAATTGATGATTTTATGGGAGTTTCTGTAACGGCTCTTCTTCTGATTGCCGGACACAGGGTTTGTGAACTTGGCACATATGCCTTTGGCCGCTACATGGATGGAAATGAAATTCCGCCGGATCCGAGAGTAAATTTTGTAAGGGCGGCTGTTCCCCGTCTCGCTTATGAAGATATGGATCTTCTATCCTTCGTGGAGGCGGTAAAAGTCCTTTATGATCACAGAGAAAGGATTCCGGGCGTTAATGTTGAGTATGGACGCGACTTACCTCTACGTCATTTTAAAAGCAGATTTTCATTTAAAAAGTAACGATTAGATCTCTTCTATATTCCTCCTCACGGCGAAAAAGCCCTATTTGTTTTTGAAAGAGCGGGATCACATTTTCTACAGCTGTTTTTCCACGGAGTGCTGTCTGAAGATTTAGCTGTTGCTAAACAGGGGGCTTTCAACAATCGCTTTATGGAATATTTCATGCTATAAGTCTGTTTGATTAAAGTTCGTTTCTCTATGGGAAATAGTGCCGGGGGAATAATTATACTATGAAAAACAAAAATTGTGTTCTTGTAAACTCTGCCGGAAGTGATAAAAAAGAGAATCAGCTCTCGGCAGTGATGGAAATAGCTAATCTTATCAATTCTCGGCTTGATCTGGAACATATTTTGTCCAGGATAGCAAGAGAAATGGCAAGGGTTATTGATTATGATTTTGGGTGTGTGGCAGTTTATGAAAAGGATGATAATTGTCTTTATATGCGGCATATATACAGAAGAAACGGTGATGATTCCTACGAGGGGCGGTATGTCCCGTTTGATGAGAACAATCTTGTCGGATGGGTTGCGATTAACAAGAAACCCGTTTACCGAAGGGATATTCTGAAAGATACTCGCTTTGAAGAAGTTATGAAGGAAGACAAGCTCAGGTCGGATATTGTTGTGCCTCTTATGGCCGAGGATTCATTGATCGGGACTGTTAATATCGGCAGTTATAAACCTGATCATTTCTCGAAATTTGACATGGAGCTTATCATAAATTTCAGCAAATTAACTTCAATAGCTGTAAGGAATTCGACTCTATTCGAAGATCTGCATGTTCTCGGAATAAAATACAAGAATCTGATGCATAATGCGAAAGATGTTATAACCCTTCTAGATCTTTCGGGCAAAATAATTGAATGCAGCGATTCGACTGAAAGGGTGTTTGGATATACGAGGGATGAAATAATCGGCGAAGAACTTTTTAGATTTAAGGTGCCGGAGGAACAGGAAGAATCGAGAAAGGTATTTGCCCAGATTATTCGGGGTGAATTAGATCATATAGCAGCGGTGCCTTATGTAAAAAAGAGCGGCGATGTCGCTTATCTGGATATTGATATAAATATTATGAAAATAAAGGGCAGTTCATATCTTCTGACAGTCGGGCATGATATTACGGCGAGAAAACTTCTTGAAGAAAAGATAACGCTTCAGAACCGTGAACTTAGGGAAAAGAACAAAAAGCTGGTCGATCTGGACAGATTGAAGAGTGAGTTCCTTGGCAGGGTTAGTCACGAGCTTCGCACGCCGCTATCTGTGATAATGGCTTATGTGGATAGTTTGCAGGATGGAAGTGACGCAATTCCAATAGATAAAGATACAAGAAATGAATTTTTGGGTGTTATTTCAAGTCAGGCTGGCAAATTGCTGGGAGTTATTAATGATTTGCTTGATCTGTCCAGGGTGGAGGTTTTCAATACAATACTTGATATAAACCAGGGGAGCATTAATGAAATAGTGTGGCTTTCCGCTAAATTGATTGAACAAAAGGCTCGGGATAAAGATATTTATATTTCATATGATCTCGACGAGGCTCTTCCAATAATAAATTTTGACCCTAAGCGTATCCAGCAGGTATGTGTAAATTTGCTGGGAAACGCGGTGAAATTTACAGAGGAAAGTGGCGAAGTTCTCGTTCGTACCAGTCGTAATGAAGAGGAATTGATAGTTTCAATAAGTGATGACGCTCCCCCCATCGAGAGTGAAAATATCGACGAGATATTCAAGGATTTTACTCAAATCGACGGTGGCTCAAGCCGGTTATGGGATGGGATGGGGATCGGGCTCCGCCTAGTCAAACATTATGTCAATCTTCACGGAGGGCGTGTATGGGTAGAGAGGAGGCAGAAGAAAGGGAATATTTTTAATTTTTCTATCCCCGTAAATATTAATGTTAACAAGAGTGGTTCGAATATGAAGCTTCATGCATAGTGGTGATAAAGCGGCGAAGAATTGTATTTTGTTCCTTCAAATCGTCAAAATTTGGAGCTGTCCGAATTAGCCGCCGTTCAAAGATTATACAAAACTGACTTTTCCATTTTTATCTTCAATTTGAAGTTCTTTTGTAATAGATGTAATGGCGACTCCACCCACAAAAGCAGAATTCAGGTCACCGGAGGATTTGTCGATTTCCACGAATATTTTCGCAAAGTAATCCCTGTCCTTGCCCTGCTCTATAAGGATTGAATCTTTTGTAGTTACTCCATGGCGATGGAGATAGGTTGCTATGCAAACAGCTGCGTTCGCGGAACCCGGGTCTTCCCAGAGGCCGATAGCCGGCGCGAAATGTCTTGAATATACCATGCTTTTATCTGAGTAAGTATCAAGTGAGAAAATGTCATTTGTCTGGATTCCGTGTTTCCGGTTCATCAGGCTTAATTTGATAAGGTCAGGTTTCAGATTGAGGAGTGTTTCCTTGTGTTTAATTGGTATAAGAAATTGCTTTAGGCCGGTATATATATTTTCCATAGGGAGCCCTGTTTGAAGAATTTCACTCTCATCAATCTGGAGAATTTCCGCGATTATCTCTGCAGAGATAGTTGTCTTTTTGAAATTCTTTACGGATTGGCGGGTCATAATTTTTTGGAGCCATCCTTCATTCCTGATTCTAACCGTGTTTGATTCGGAGTGTTTATTAAATCCGGAATACGTTTCTGATTGATTGTCCGAATGGAAATATATATCGAGGGGAACATCGCCGATGTTTGTTTCAAAATATATCCTGTTAACTCCATCTCGAAGTTGGATTCGCCCGTCTTCTATCAAAGCAAAACAGGCGCCGATTGTTGTATGTCCACTGATGTCGAGCTCATTGCTCGGAGTAAAATATCTTACTCTGGCCAGCACTTTCTGTGAATTTCCCATTGCAACAAAAGCGCTTTCCGATAGGTTTATTTCCCTGGCGATATTCTGCATCTCTTCTACCGTTAAGCCTTCGGCGTTAGTGATAATTCCGGTCGGATTCCCATGAAAAGTGGTAGTTGTAAAAACATCCACGGTTTTTAAAGTGAAATTTCTCATTTGCAAACCTCCTTGAAATTTCTTTGCAAAAAGCGATACGTTTATTGTGATTTCCATAGCTTCCCCGTTGTACTTAAAACTTCCTTTTCCGGGGTTATTTACTCTTTATTTCTTATAGTAACTGTATGGGATAAAGCATGTTGCATTAATCTATCGATTTGGTGAATCTGGCTGTCCGCAACTACCGGATCGACATGTGGTATAGCATTTGCAATTTCGGTTCCCAAAAAGGTCCCCCCCTGTATATAGGCGGGATTCAAGAAAATTTTATGAACATCTTTTTTGAAATATGGGCGGAAAATGAAAACAGCAAAGAAGAGTTTGTCTATAGACGATCTTGTTCTTTACGTTAAATCAAAGACAGGGCTTGATTTATCTAAGTATCGTAACGCTACTTTAAAGAGAAGGGTTTCTCACAGGCGGTTTACGCTCGGGCATCGGGATGTGCACGATTACATCCAGTATCTTTATGAACATCCGTCTGAATTAAGATACTTGACAGATATTATAACAATTCATGTAACGGAATTTTTCCGCGACTCGGAAGTATTTAGCTATTTTTCCGAAAGGCTTCTTCCTACTCTTGTCGAAAGAAAAAACAACAGTGTGAGAAATCATCTCAGGGTTTGGAGCGCCGGGTGTTCCACCGGTGAAGAGGCATACAGTATTGCCATATTGATCGATAAATTCATGAAAGGTAATGCAATTAACGTGAAAGTTTTTGGAACCGATATTTCCGAAGATGCTTGTAACACAGCCAAAGAGGGAGAATATTCACGCGAAAAGATCAAGAATGTCTCAGGAAATATTGTAGGGAACTATTTTAGCGAATCGGAAAATGGCTATAAAATTGCACCGCGCATAAAAAGAAAAGTGTCTTTTTCTGTTCATGATCTTTTCTCCGAACCGCCATTTTCAGAAATTGATATTGTGGTATGCAGGAATGTGATGATTCATTTTAAACAGAGTTATCGCGAAGAAGTGATGGCGAATTTCCATTCCGTTCTTAATGATTCGGGATTGTTGATACTTGGTAAAAGTGAAGGGGTAAGCGGGGCTTGTCAGGATATGTTTAAGCTCCTTAATCCATCAATTAAGATTTATCAAAAAATCGTATCTGACTCTAAGGAGGGTTAAAATGAATATTTTCAGGGCTGGAAGATCTATAAAAGGGAACATTTTTATAGTGATTACTATTTTTCTGGCTGTTGCTTGTGGGGTTCTTTCCTTTTCGCTTGTAAGAATATCCGGAACAGCAGTTCGAGAAGCTGTTTCCGAGAGAGATCAGTTCTGGACTGATTGCGTAGGAGAATTGATTTTAAAGACAAAAGACATTGAAAATAGTGAAGAATTAATTTCGCTATTTAAAAGTGTCAGAGATGAATATCCTGGACTTAAAGAGCTTGAATTGCTCGATTCGGAGAATCATGTCACGGCGACTACAATTGTATTACGGGACAAAAAGGATGCTCCCGAGATGAATAAAATTACTGATATGAATCAAATGAATGATGGTCTCAATTTGAGTTCTCTCAATATACCCCTTGGTGACAAAAGGGGGAGACGCTTAAAATTTGTTGTTGACTCCAGCCGAGTAGATATAAACGAAGCTGAAATCAGATTATGGGTATTTTTGAGCAATAGCATTCTGATGATCGCTATTTTCTCTCTCTTTTATACCCTGATTAATTATGTAGTCCATAAGCCTTTGCGCGATCTTCTTTCTATCTGTGAATCGGTCGCGAATGATGCCAGCAATCTTGCCGATGAGATCAAAATAGATTCCAGAGATGAATTCGGCGAACTGGGAATTTCTTTGAATCATATGTTTCGGAATATAATGGAGATTATATCTATTATCCGAATCACATCCGATAAGGTGAATTTTTCCGCTCAGAGCTTGTCAGCGTCCACCGAAGAAGTGAATTCCATAACAGAGGAAACATCGATGACAATTAATAATATTGCTAAATCATCTGATCTTCAGGCGCAGAAAGTGGCGGATATGAACAGAGAAATTAAAAATATGGAAAGATCTGTAAAACAAGTGGTTAACAGCGCCGAGCTTGCCGCTTCAGCCGCTGCGAATGCCTCCAAAACAGCCACTAAAGGAGGGGATTCCGCTAATGAAGCTGTTGAAAAAATAAATAAAATTTATGAAGTAACCAAGAAATCATCTGAAATAATCAAGCATCTCGGGGAAAGATCGAATCAGATAGGGGAAATAGTCGATGTGATTACTGATATAGCCGATCAGACGAATCTTTTGGCTCTTAATGCGGCTATTGAGGCTGCTAGAGCCGGGGAGGCGGGAAGCGGCTTTGCGGTGGTAGCTGATGAAGTAAGAAAACTTGCGGAAGGAAGCGCGAAGGCTGCCGATGAGATTGCTGTTCTGATTCGTAAAACACAGGAAGATACACATATTGCTATTGCAAGCATTGAACTTGGTTCCAAAGAGGTAACAGAAGGCAGGGAAGTGATTACAAGGACGGGTGAATCTCTTGATGAGATTGTACAGGTGCTTGAAAGCTCGAGTGAGATGGCAAGAAGAATATCCGCCGCTACCCAGGAATTGAGTAGAGGTATGGCAAATGTTATAGCTTCAACAGATGAAATTTCGGGAAGCGCCGGAGAGAACGCTTCAGCAACTCAGGAAACCGCCGCTTCGATGGAACAGATGACTTCGAGTATGGAAGATGTTGCGTCAGCCGCGCAGAAACTCAGTGATCTTTCCATACAACTCAGGGGTAATGTTGACAGATTTAGTTCGAAAGAAGCCGGTGCTGAGGTCGGCGCGAAAACGGTTTGAACTACTCGAAAAATATACGAGGGAGATGCGTTCAATGGGACTAAAATCAGAAGATAATGTGTCCGAGATACAGATGGTAACATTTTGCGTCGAAGAGGAAAGCTATGCTGTTTCTGTCTCAGAGGTGAAAGAAATAATTCTTCCTATTAGCACTTTTCCCGTTCCGGGAATGCGGGATCCGGTAAAAGGCGTCATTAATTTAAGAGGAGAAATAGTGCCGGTTCTTGATATTCATTCGATTCTGGGAGTGAAAAAGAGGGTTAAAGAGAAAACCGCCAGCAAAAAGAGATTCATTATTCTGGATAGTAAGGATGGCGGGGTTGGTTTCGAGGTTGACAGGGTTATAGAAGTTGTAAAATTTAAAGAGGAAAAAATTCAACCTTCACCGGAGATTGGAACGATAAATATAAATAGCAATGTACTGCTTGGGATTATTCAGTCAAATGGCGGAATAATTATAGTTATTGATCCTGTTAAGCTTGTGGAAGGCTGTATGGATATTGGTGAATTGGCAAAATCGCATTCATTTTAAATTGTAGATGGCTGAATACTGAAAAAGCAGGATTTGGGAGAAAAAATTCATAAACGGGTTCCTTGGAGGGCAACAAATGGAAGGCATCAAGAAAGAGGAGCTATTGCAAAAGGTTATGATGGCAGAATATAGAACAGGTAAAGCTCCAATGAAAATGATGACAATGGCGTTAGGGTCTTGCCTTGGAATTGTCCTTTACGATAAAGAAACAAGAACCGGCGCGCTTGCTCACGTTATGCATCCCAGTTGGAAGAATGTAAAGAACAATACAAACAGGGGGAAGTTTGTGGATACGGCGATAGAGAATATGATTTCAATATTATCAGATGCCGGGGCGGATGTTGAGCGGTTAGTCGCCAAGATTTTCGGGGGGGCCAGGATGTTTGATCATATTGTTGGCGCCAAGGGAATTGTCCAAATAGGATCTAAGAATATTGTTGCCGCCAGGAATCAACTGGCGCGTTTGGGTGTACCGATAGTTGTTGAAAGAGTGGGTGGGGACAAGGGCAGAACGATTGTGTTTGATCTTTCTAATGGAAGTGTTCTCGTCAGAGATGTTGATGGAAATGAGGAAGTTCTATAATGGAAAAAAGGGGATCAGGAAAAATTAGAGTCTTAGTAGGGGAAGATTCTCAGTTCGTGAGCAAGCTTATTGCTGATGTTCTTGAGAATGATTCCTCAATTCAAGTAGTTGGGGTTGCCAGTAACGGTCAGGAAGTTCTTAAGAAGGTTGTGGATTTAAAGCCGGATTGTATAACCCTGGATCTGGAAATGCCCCGTATGAATGGGTTGGAAACACTGCGCTATATAATGAGTGAATGGCCTACTCCTGTTGTTATTATTAGTGCGCATAGCGAGAAAGCGGCAATGAAAGCCCTGACATGTCTGGAATATGGAGCTGTTGATTTTGTTGCCAAAACCGGAAATGGCAAAGTTTTTCCGGCGGAGGAGTTGCTGTTAAAAGTTAAACTAGCTTCTACAGTTAGTGTTCATAAGATAAAATTTACTCCTCCGCACTACAGTCTGAATATCAAAAGGCCGCAAATGAAGGATGAAGCGCTTGAATATGTTGTTCTTATTGGTGCCAGTACCGGAGGCCCACAGGCGTTAATGGAGGTTATTCCAACATTGCCTGCGGATCTGCCTGTTGGAATAGTAGTAGTACAGCATATGCCTCCCGATTTTACTAAATATCTTGCGGAGAGACTTGATAGTAGATCAAAACTTTGTGTAAAGGAAGCGAAAGATGGGGATGTTGTGTCGCCCTGCAGAGTGCTGGTGGCTCCCGGCGGCAATCATATCTTCTTTGAAGAAAAGGAAAACAGGCTCTTTGTTTCACTTTTACCGCGGAATGAAGCGCAAAAAACTGCCTGTCCATCTCTGGATTTCGCCATGACTTCTCTGGCGCCGATATTCAGGGACAAACTACTTGGAGTAATTCTTACAGGAATGGGAAGGGATGGATTGTCAGGCAGTACTGTTTTACGCAAGTTTGGCGGTAGAGTTATTGCCCAGGATCCGGCCACCTGTATTGTGTCCGGGATGCCTGGTTCTGTTATAAATGGGGGGCTTGCGAATATTATTGCCCCGTTGGAAAAGATATCAGAAACGATAATTAAAGAGACAAAAAGATTTGGAGCAGAAACGGAAGTTTATGGACATTAATGAATATAAAACTCTCTACGCGAGTGAAGCCGCGGAAATTCTACAGGCCCTTGAAAGCGGGACGATGGCACTTGAGGACGGCTCCGGTGCTTCCGTTATTGATGAACTATTCCGTAATGCCCATAACCTCAAAGGGATGTCAGGCGCGATGGGTTATGATTCAATTGTTGAAGCGAGTCATTCCATCGAAAATGTTCTGGAAAGATGCAGAAATGGGGAGTTGTCCATTTCCCGGAAGGAAGCGGATATTCTGCTTAAAGTTGTCGATTTTTTGCGTGAGATGATCAGTGGTGTTGTTGAAAGTGGAGAAAGTGATGAAACAAGGTGGTTGTTGGGAGAAATCATTTCCATTATAAGAGCAAATTTTGAGGGTTCGGAGGGGAAGAAAGCAACAAATGAAACTGGTGATGGAACCGATAATACTCAGTTAAGTGCCCCTGACCCGGGAACTGTTTCAGAGAGAGCAGGGATTGACGGGGAAACCGGAGAATTTAAGAAAGAAGATAGGAAACGATCTGAACAACCGAGAGACAACAGCACTTATTATACAAAGAGTTCTTCAACTCGAGTTGAGCTTGAGAGGCTCGATAATCTGATGGATCTTGTCGGCGAATTAATTATTAGCCGTATCAGGTTGAGCGCTCTTGCGGATAAAATTAAATCAAAAACCTTGACCGAAGAGCTGATTATGTCTGGAAAGCTGATTTCCGGTATTCAGAAGGAAATAGTAGAGGCTCGACTTGTTCCTGCTGGAAATGTGTTCCAGAGGTTTAAAAGATTGGTAAGGGATGTTTCGAAAGAGCTTAACAAAGAGGTGAAATTAAAGATTATAGGCGCAGATATTGGGCTCGACAGGACGATACTCGAGACAATGATCGATCCGATTGTTCATCTTATCAGAAACTCGCTTGATCATGGGATAGAGTTTCCGGCTGAAAGAAAGGCTGCTGGAAAGGATGAAACCGGGGAAATCAGCCTGTGGTGCAGAAGAGAAAGAAATTTTGTGATAATTGAAGTTAATGACGATGGGAAAGGCGTTGATATTACAGAGGTAGCAAAGAGAAATGGGAATACGCAAACAATAGGGGAAAGATCGGCTGGATTATCCAGCGAGGAGTTATGCCATATATTAACTTCACCAGGTTTTAGTACCAGGATGAAACCGGGGAAATATTCCGGGCGGGGAGTCGGGATGAACGCCGCGAAAAAGGCCGTTGAGTCACTTGGCGGGGCTATAACTATAGAAAGCAGTGCGGGTGAAGGCACTTCGGTTCGTCTGCGGCTACCGATAACGCTTTCGATAATAAAGGCTTTAATATTTCAAGTTGGGAGCGAAGTTCACGCATTACCAATAGAATATATTAAAGAAACTACGCGGGTTGAAAAGAATTCATTTAAAACAATCGGTGGAGCGAAGGTTTTTCTTTCCCAGCAAGGGCCTGTTCCTGTAATTCAGTCCTGGGAACTGCTTGATCTGGATGACGACACATCAGAGGGTAGATATGCGAAAATTATTGTTCTAGAAACAGAAAGAGGCACGGGGGGATTAGTTGTAAACAAAATACTGGGTCAACAGGACGTTGTTATAAAGGGGCTTCCGGGCATGATCAGAGGTATGGAAGGGATTTCCGGAGCTACAGTGCTAGGAAGCGGAAAAGTAGCATTCATATGGGATCCTCGCTATTTATTAAGAGAAAGGCAATGTTATGAGTTTGATCAAGAGGCCGTCGTATCTGAAAATTGATGCTTTAAAGGAGTTGGGGAATATTGGATCAGCCCATGCCATTACGGGTTTATCGAAGCTTATGAAGAGGAGGATAGATGTTTCAATTACGAATGTTGATATAATTCCTCTACAAATAATCTATACATTATTTAACGGTCCTGAGTCCATGGTGTCGGTTGTTTATCTGGAAGGCTATAACGAAAAGTTCAGGGGAATGATGTTTTTGATTTTTCCCTTTCCTGAAGCCGACAAGATGATCGGGATGATTTCCAAAGATTCCCCGAATGATGTAGAAACCGATGATTTTAATTTGTCGGTGTTAAAAGAGGTCGGAAATATCATGTGTGGTTGTTATCTAAACACCTTGTCCGTATTTCTTAAGAGTAAGATTATGCACTCTGTTCCACAGGTGTCAAAGGATATGCTTGGCGCTGTTATGGACTCGATCCTAGTGGACCTGAGCGTAGATTCAGATTACGCGGTAGTTCTTGAAACAGCTTTTAATTTTACGGAAGAAAAGTGTAAGGGGTTTTTGTTTTTTATTCCGACTGCCGAATCGCTTGAAATGATTTTTGATGTTATTGGAGTTGAGTAACCAGGAGAGGAGAATTAGTTATGAAAGCAAGAGTTTTAGTGGTAGATGACGCGATATTTATGAGAAAGATGATCTCGGACATACTTGAAGGTAGCGGTATGGAGGTTGCCGGTGAAGCTGAAAACGGTTCTGATGCCGTTGAAAAATATAATGAGCTTAAACCGGATCTGGTAACAATGGATATTATTATGCCTGAAATGAACGGGATTGAAGCTGTGAAAAAGATAGTTTCTTTAGATTCCAAGGCAAAAATAGTTATGTGCAGCGCTCTAGGTCAGCAGGCTCTTGTTCAAGATGCGCTTGCTGCTGGGGCAGAGGATTTTCTAATAAAACCCTTTAATCCGTCCAGAGTTGTTGAGGTTATTGAGAAGGTTCTTAACCAGGCTGTAGCAAAACAGGTTAAGTAATGAAAGGATCGGTAATGCCTCGTCTTAGTGAAAACGAGCGTGAAGTACTCAATAGTTTTGCTTCCAGAGTAGATCAAAACGACCCTGGGGCTCTTAATAATCTTGGAGTTCTCTATTTCAGAAAGGGGATGTACGGGGAGGCTGTCAAACAGTTTAAAGAAGCTCTTAAAGCTGATTCTAAGTTTAATCTAGCCATGGAAAATTTACAGTATCTTTTCTCGGAAACAGATATGGAGGATCCGGATGTAAAGCGGTGGAACAAGGAAGTTGAAAATGATCCCGAGAATGACGAAGCTATCTTGAGGCTCGGGGTTAGCTATCAAAATATGGGCAAGTTTAATGAAGCGGTTCATGTACTGAAAGATTTTGTTAAACGTAATCCGGATTACCATATGGCTCGAATTCATCTAGGGAGCGCTTTGAAATCACTGGGGTTGAATCAGCAGGCGCTGGAGCAGTATCTCGCCGCCGCGGATAATGTGCAAAAATCTACGGTATTTCATACCGATCTGGGAGAGATTTATTATAATCTAGGCCGAATGGATGAAGCGATAATGGAACTTAGAGCCGCGATTAAGTTGGACCCTGATTACTGGAGGTCACATTTCCTTCTCTCTTTCGCGGATGGAGATATCGGCAATTTTCAGGAGGCGCTTGAAGAAAGCAGAATTGCTTCAAAATTAAACCCGTCGTTCCAGAATAGTGAAGCAAATCTGGCTCTCAATAATAAAGAAGGAGGCGCTATTGCTTGCCAAAAGGAAAAGAGCGATATTCCTTCCCTCGAAAGCACTTCTTTCACTCTTGGCACCGCGTATATGGAAAGAGGGTATTATTCTGAGGCTTTGAAAGAATTTCAGAAATCACTTCAGGATATGGAGCAGAAAGACAGAGTATATGTTGAGATTGGCAAAGTGCATATGATAAATAAGGAGTATAAGCAGGCGCTGTCGTTTTTTATCAAGGCTCTTGAGATTAACTCGGAAAACGCGGAAGCATACCGTTTTTGCGGATCTATCTACCATATAAGAGGGGAATTTGATAAAACTGCCGCTTGTTATCTTCAGTCATTCAGACTGAATTCAGCAGATGTGAGTACGATAAACAATCTGGGAGTTATTTTATACCAGGTCGGTTTTATTGAAGACGCGGAGAGGATGTTTAAGAAGGGACTAAATTTAAAGATATATAACCTCGAGCTTAACTATAATTTTCTAACATGCAATTTGTTGAAAGAAGAATATATGATGGTGGAAAACCTCATCCAGAGGCTTGAGGCGTTTGTGGGTAAAAGTGCCGTTCTATATGAAAAACGGGCGATACTTCACTATAGAATTGATCGTATAACTGCCGCGCTGTTCGATATTGAGAGCGCTCTGAGTGTAGATCCGCGGCATAGTGACGCGATTTATCTTAAAGGGTTGATTCAGCTTAGAGAGGAAGATTTCGCGGGAGCGATTGAGTCAATCCTCGAAGCGGCCCGGATAAAAAAAGAGTATACGGGGCTCCATCTGGTCCTGTCGGACGATGGTTTGGGGGAACATAAACCTGTAAAAATTAGTTCCAGTCTTATAAAGGATATTGATGAGGATCTAATTGAGCTTTTAAGTGCGGGTATCGAGAGAAGATTTGATAAAATCAGAGATTCTCTTGAATCAATAGTTTCTAGAGGGGCTGGAGACTTGAAAGAAGAAGAGAGAGCGGAGAGCGAACTTCGAAGCCGAAGTTCAGAGGAAAATGAAAATAATCAGAATACAAAGGATGAGCCCGGAATTCAGCAGAATGTTCCGGAAGAGGAAGAAAATTTTTTAAGTGATTTCAAACTGGAGCAATAGCATTTAAGGTGGACAGTTTATGGCTATTCAGTCATCAATTAATGAACTCGGTCTGTTTGATTTATTTCAGGTTCTTTATCACAACCAAAAGACAGGGCGTCTAATAATAACTGATTCGTTGGAGGGAAAAGGAGCGCATATTTTCTTCAAAGAGGGGTTTATCTGTTTTGCTTCACTGTATGATAAAGCTCCAAAGTCAATTGGGGCGGCTCTGGAGGAGTGGGGAGTTCTTGATGAAATAAGCGCGGTGAGAATTGAAGAGAAGTGGGGAAGATTCGAATCGCCTCTTGACTGTATCGCGAGTGAAGGATTCTCAACAAGAAATTATCTGGAAAGCTTTTTCTCGGCGCGTGTGAAAGAATCTGTGTACAGCATATTAAAATGGGAAAATGGAGATTGCCGTTTTATCGAAGAAGAGATCGATGAAAAGCGGGAAGTTTTTGTGATGCTGAAGACGGAAAATTTAATACTTGAAGGCGCCAGAAGAATAGATGAGTGGTCAAATATTAAGAGCAAGGTGCCGTCGAGGCACACGGTATTTAGGTTTTGTGAAGAGAATGAAGGCCAGCAGTTAAATTTGAAGCCGAAGGAATGGGAAATTCTATCACTCGTTAACGCGAGTCGTTCGGTGTTTGAAATTAATGAAGAGGTAGGGGAAGATCTTTTTTCAACGAGCAAATTAATATACGGACTTGTTGTTATGGGAGTGATTGAAAGTGTTGAGAAGGAAGATAGCACCGGGTCTGACAGCAGTAGTGAAGATGTAATTGAAAAACATCTACGCCAGGGAAGAAATTACTATGACAAGCTGAATCTTGAAAAGGCGGCGGTGGAGTTTGAGAAAATTGTCCAGATTGACCCTGATTGTTTTGAGGCTCTCAGGATGCTCGGAGAGATTTACTATAAGATGGACAGGTTAAGTGAAGCCCTGAGATTTTTGAAAAAAGCGCGCGCGCAAAGGCCCAATAACCAGAAAGCAATGTTTATAAAAGGTTATCTTCACGCCAGGCTTGGAGAAATAGAAGAAGCGATCGGGGAGTGGCAGGAACTGAAGGAAAAGGCTGAAAGCAAAAAGATAGTAAATCTTGTTGAAAATAGAATTTCGGTTGCTCGGGAGTGGTCAAAAGTGATGGCGGAATACTGATTTTCTGTATTCATTCTTCCAATATAAAAAATTGAAATCAATGATTTAATGGCGATTGAGCAATGAAGAAAAACCATCTGTCCTGCCAAATCGGAAACAATTTATTACACCTATTTTAATATATCCGGAATCCTCATTTCTTAAAGAATGCTTTGCCCGTATCGCTGGGTTTTGCTATATTAATAAGTCTAAATTAGCAGTGGAAAAAGTCTATTACAGAAGGAGGTATAAAGTTATGAGGTTCAAAGTGGGTTTCTCTCTTCTTGTTGTTTTTGTTATTCTTGTTACTCTTCCGGCTTTCGCTGAAGAGGGCATGTGGCAGCTGGACAAATTTAACGATGATCTTTTCAAACAGATGAAAAATCTGGGACTTGAGCTTTCTCAGGATGAAATCTATACGTCCGATGGCGGGGGGATAGCTTCCGCTATAGTCAATCTTGGAGGTGGCACAGGTACATTCGTTTCAGGGAAGGGATTGATCCTTACTAACCATCATGTGGCATTTGGCGCTCTTCAGAGGACAAGTTCAACGGAGAGCAATTTTATAGAAGAGGGGTTTTACGCAGACTCGTATGACAAGGAAATTAATGCCCCCGGATACAGGGCATCGATCCTGATTTCTATTGAAGATGTTTCCGATGAAGTTCTTGATGCCGCTAAGGGACATAAAGGTGTTGAGAGATACGAAGCCATCGAAAATAAAATAAAAGCGATTGTCAAAAAAGCTGAAGACGGAAAAGATGTAAAGTGCCGTGTTTCAAGTTTCTATGGAGGAATGCAGTATAAACTCTTTACATCCTTTACCATGAAGGATATTAGGATCGTATACGCGCCCCCGAAATCGATCGGAAATTACGGTGGAGACATAGATAACTGGATGTGGCCCCGGCACACGGGCGATTTCTCCTTCTTCAGAGCCTATGTTGCTCCCGACGGCAGTTCCGCGGAATACGCGGAAGAGAATGTTCCTTTCGAACCTGATGTGCATCTTGCTATTTCATCAAAGGGGTACCAAAAGGATGACTATACAATGATAATCGGTATCCCCGGAAGAACTATGCGTTACCGTTCATCATATTCAGTAGAATACAATCAGGACTGGAGCTATCCTGTCAGTATAAAGGTCTTTGGTGAGATGATAGATCTGTTTAAGAAAGTTGCGGAGGAAAACCCTGCAGTAGCCATAAAGGTAGCTTCCTTTGATCAGATGCTGAATAACGCGATGAAAAATTATGAGGGGATGCTGGAGGGTTTCAAAAAAGCCGGCCTTCTTGAGTTAAAGATCAAAGAGGAAAAAGAATTTATAGAATGGCTTGACAATAGTAAAGAGATGAAAAAGAAGTACGGAGATGTTCTGCCCTCTATAGAGGCGTTATATAAGGAACAGAAAACTTATCATGAGAAGAGCTTTGTTATGGGATTTTCCAGTTTCGGATGCCAGATGTTAAGAGCCGCCAAAACTTTGGTCCGGTGGAGCGAAGAAAAAACCAAGGAAGATCTCGATAGAGATCCCGGATATATGGAAAGGGACAAACCTAGGCTTATGACCGGCCTTAGGACTATTCAGATGAGTTATGATGAGAATGTTGATAAAAAGGCTCTTAAGTATTTTCTGATAAGATCACAGAATCTTCCTGAAGAACAGAGGATAGAGGCATTCGACAACTTGCTCGCCGCGGTAGATGGCGATGATATTGAAAGCAAGATAGATAATGCGATTGAGAAACTCTACGCGGCAACTGCTCTTGGAACCGTGGAAGAAAGAATACGCGTATTTGAACTCTCCCGCGAAGAGGTTCTGGGATCAGAGGACGCTTTTATTCAGTTTGCGCTGAACCTTGATCCTGAAACAAGAGATATTGAAAAACGAGGGAAGAAATTTGCAGGTGAAATAACAGCTATCAGACCTAAGTTGATAGAGGCTTACAGAAAATGGAAGGGTGGCGCGTTTTACCCGGATGCCAACGGCACGATTCGTTTGACCTTCGGAACTGTAAAGGGCTATTCGCCGGCAGAAGATATTCAGTATGGTTACATTACTTCACTTGATGGGGTGGTAGCGAAACATACGGGAGAAGATCCCTTTGACTGTCCGGAAATATTTCGCGATATCGAAAAAACGGGGGATTACGGCAAGTATAAGGATGAAGCACTCGGGGACATACCGGTGAATTTTTTGTCAACCTGTGATATAACAGGCGGAAACTCCGGAAGTCCCATAATGAATGGAAAGGGAGAGGTTATCGGCGCCGCTTTCGATGGAAACTATGAAAGTATTTCCGCGGACTATCTCTTTGATGAGAGTCTTACAAGATGCATAAGTGTAGATTCCCGTTACATTCTTTTTGTTCTTGATAGATACAGCGGAGCGGAAAATTTGCTCAATGAGCTTACGATACATTAATATCGTAAGTATGTTTTGCTGACCGGATGTTTCTGGCGGAAGAGAAACTCTCTTCCGCCAGTCTTTAAAGGAAAAGCGAAATGGGAGAATTATACGCGCTTTTATCCGCTCTGATATGGGGGCTAGCGGTAATATGCTTCAAGAGGTCGGGAGAGAGTGTTTCCCCGTTCGCGCTCACCTTCTTCCGTGTGGGTATAACGAGTGTTCTTTTGGCCGCCACTGTCAAGATCATGGGAGAAAATATCTGGAACAGAGCGCCTCTTGAGGACTATTTGATTCTCTTCTCAAGTGGCGTTATAGCGATCTCCATATCTGACGTAATGTTCCATCACGCCCTCAATAAAATAGGTGCGGGGCTTATGGCCATTGTTGATTGTTCTTATTCCCCTTCGGTTATATTTTTTGCGTTTCTGCTTCTAGGGGAAGGGATGGGAATAATGCAGATTGGTGGGATGTTTTTTATTTTTACCGGTATATTTGTATCCTCCAGGCACAAATTGCCCCCGGGACTGACAAGGAACAGCTTGATAATTGGAATTCTCTGGGGTGTGGGGGCGATGGTGACACTTGGGTTCGGAGTCGTAATAGCAAAACCCGTATTATCCCGTTCATCACTCATTTGGGCAACTGCGGTAAGACAGCTCGGGAGTTTGTTTATTCTCATTCCGGCAGCCTTGATTTCCGGAAAGAG
Organism: Candidatus Latescibacterota bacterium; assembly: GCA_030643145.1. Taxonomy (GTDB): domain Bacteria; phylum Krumholzibacteriota; class Krumholzibacteriia; order Krumholzibacteriales; family WJIX01; genus JAGHBT01. The sequence goes on from DAOWMJ010000006.1 coordinate 21,106, forward strand.
GCGGAGTTACTTCTCGGTTTTCAAGCCTTCTAAGAGCTGGAAATTTTCTCTTCCAGGAACAATTCTGGGTTCGTACCTTGCTCTTATTTTCTGGCTGGGAGGCATGAAATATACTAATACGGGAACCGCAGCGATACTTAATCAAACGAGTACAATATATATAATTATCTTTGCCGCTATATTTCTGGGCGAGTCTTTTACAAAGCGCAAGGCGGTTTCGGTGACGTTGACCCTTGTGGGGATTGCGCTTGTGACATTTGGGTAAATATAGTTTTGAAGGCAGATGCTACAATCTGACTTAAAGTGAATATATGATA
>DAOWMJ010000185.1 GCA_030643145.1 Candidatus Latescibacterota bacterium
ATTTCAGCTCTGAATAGAGGGCGGCTTTTGGATCAATTCTTTTCCGTGGTTTCTGTCGCTGGAATGTCAATTCCGGTATTCTGGTTTGGTTTGATGGCGATACTTATTTTTTCAATAAAGCTTGGAGTTTTCCCCGCGGGCGGGCGGTCCAGTATAGGAGGCTCATTTTCTTTAAAGGACCATTTGATTCACCTGGTTTTGCCCGCCTCCGTGCTCGCTCTCGCTTATTTTTCAACGTGGAGCCAATATATCAGAACAGGCTTGATAGAGGCCTTAAGCGGTAATTTTATTCGAACCGCCAGGGCAAAGGGGTTGAGGAAGAGAGGCGTTATCTTCAAACACGCGATGCGTAACGCTGTACTTCCGGCGATTGCCGCTGTTTCTATGCAGGTGTCTACTCTCTTTACCGGCGCGGTTATTACGGAGACCGTATTCTCCTGGCCGGGTATGGGAACACTATTTTATGAGGGGCTTCAGAGGCATGACTATTCCAGGGTTCTTGGTATTGTCGTTATTGCTTCTCTCTGTATTATTATTTTTAATATTATTGGTGATTTTGTTTGTATCTTACTTGATCCAAGAAGCCGGACCCGCATGATCGAATCAGATATCGGTGGCGGTAATCCTTAAAGATATGGTGTTAGAAGAGAATGGCGATGAGAAAAATAAAGCGTGAATTGTGGAAGATTGATCCCGCTAAGATACCTGCCCGAAGGGAAGAAAGCAGTTTTTTTACGCGGTTTATGTCAAACAGGCTGGCAGTAATCGCTTTGGTTTATATCATCTTAATCTCGATAGTATCCATTTTCGCCCCTCTCCTGTCAACTTATGAGAGGGACGGGATTGACTTGCAGAATATTATGGCTTCTCCTTCAGCGGCACATTTTCTTGGAACTGATCTATTGGGAAGAGATACATTTACAAGGTTAATATACGGGGCGCGTTTTTCTCTCTTTGTGGCTCTGGGATCTATCTTTGTCGCAACGATGATAGGTGTTTTTCTCGGTTCCCTGGCCGGGTTTTTCGGGGGATGGATAGATCATGTTGTAACCTCGATAGTGGATATTTTCCTTTCGATTCCGGCCTTTCTTGTACTCCTTGTAGCCGCTTCAGCGTTCGCAGATAAGTTGTTGGTAATACCCCTGGTTATAGGTTCCTTGTCATGGATGGAAACGGCACGGATCGTTAGGGTGAAGATTCAATCTGTGAAGAACAGGGAATTTGTCGAAGCGTCTTTTGCTATAGGTGAACGCAGCTGGCTCGTTGTCTTAAAACATGTTCTGCCACATGTAACTTCATCGATAGCTGTCTCGGCCGCAATAGGTTTCGCGAATGTTATGTTGATTGAGAGCGCTCTTAGTTTTTTAGGTTATGGGGTTCAGCCGCCCGTTCCAACATGGGGGAATATGCTCGATAGCGCGCGTGCTGTTCTAAGGACGGTTCCGCTGGCGGCCTTCGCGCCCGGGTTCCTTATTTTTATTACATGCCTCTGTTTTAATCTTCTGGGCAAAGGGTTAAAAAACTCGCTTGCTAATTATGAAAATTAATAATAGGTTAAATTTTGCTTGTAGCAGTTTGATTGTTGTTAAAATGCCGGAATAATGGATGTTGTTCCGCGACAATATATAAGCGTAGTTTTTCGCTTGAAGGGTGTATAACAGGAGACTATGAAGAAGATTAAAGCGATAGGGCTTGTTTCTGGGGGGCTTGATAGTATTCTTGCCGTTGAGATAATGAAAGAACAGGATATTAACCTGTTGGCGCTTCATATTATAAACGGTTTTGATCAGGAGACTATGCGGATAAGATCCAATACATCTCTTGATGAAAACAAAGTGTTCCTGGATAAAAAAACGGATATGAGCAAATCGCTTGGAATAGATGTAAAAATAATTGATATCTCCGAGGAATTTCTTGAGATTCTTTCATCCCCCGTATATGGATATGGTAAAAATTGCAATCCATGTATTGATTGCAAGATATCTTTCTTTACTAAAGCGAGGGAATTGATGTCCGAGGTTGGCGCGGATTTTGTATTTACCGGTGAAGTTTTAGGGCAGAGACCGATGTCGCAACGCAAACAGACGATGGACCTTATTGAACTAAAAAGCGGCCTGAAAGGACTTTTGCTTCGCCCTTTAAGTGCGAGAATTATGGCCGAAACAGAGATAGAAAAAAAGGGCTGGGTAAAAAGAGAATTTCTTCTGGACATTCAGGGCCGTTCAAGAAAACGGCAAATGGGCATGGCGGCGGATTTCGGAATAACCGATTATCAAGCGCCTGCCGGCGGATGTATCCTGACCGACGAAAATTATTCACGCAGGCTTAAAGATTGGTTTAACCATAACGCGGGGAAGAGACTCACACTTGAAGATACGGTTCTTCTTTCAGTGGGCAGGCACTTTCGTTTAAACGATGATCTGAAAATCGTAGTTGGAAGAGATGAATCCGAGAATGAATATATAGAGAAGATCTGTAAAGAGGGCTGGCTGGCCTTTGTCGCAGAATTGCCCGGCCCTACCGTAGCAGTACAGGGAGATTTGGATGAAAGGGAGCTGAAAAGGGTTGCTTCTGTCGCGGCAAGATACAGTGACGCGAAAGATTCTTCCGAGGTAAAGGTCATTGTCAGAAGAATGGATAATGAAAGAATTCTGACAGTGTTTCCAACTGGTGACGATGAGCTTGACCGCTGTCGTCTTTAGAGAGAGGGGGCCTTATCACTGACAAATTTATCTATTAATTCCATGTGGCTTTCGAAAGCCAGATCCGGAAGGTTGTTGAGAGCAAAAAATCCGGCCTCCTCCGCGTCGTCACCCGCTATAAGTGTTCCGGAATATTCAGCGAAATGATATCCGATAATTAAAATAGATGTCTTATAAAAAAGACTATTCTGAAAGTTTACATCGATCAGTGTCGGTGAAGAGACATTGAGGCCGGTTTCCTCGAACAGTTCTCTCTTAGCCGCCTGAATGGGGGTCTCGTCTGTCTCCACGAATCCTCCCGGAAGGCACCATTGGTTTCCCCCCGGTTCTCTACCACGGAGAACGAGCAGTATTTTACCCTCCTTGTCGAATATCAGTCCTGTCGCCGCGGGGATAGGGTTTTGATATACAAACCTCTTTCCCGCCTCGCAATATAAACGGTCCCTGCCCTCATTCCTTTTAGTGGAAAGGCTGTTTCCGCAATAGGGACAGAATTCTATTTTGTCCTGCATATTATAACCTGCTTTCACTCCTCTCAAGATAACAACTATGAATGTAGTTACGCAAGACGCTTAAGAATATAATATTGGCTATTCAAGGCACGCTTCCCTTGCTTCAGACGGCTAATATGATGTAGTATCGACCATAGAAAACTTGGTTTTTGCTTTGATAGAGCGTGTATTTGATAATGGATTCTCCAAAAATGAGTAATCAAACTGTTGCTAAAAAGGGTTGTAAGGCAGTTGGGCTTGGATATTCAGCTCTTGATTATCTTGGTATTATCCCTCGCTTTCCCCGGGAGAATATGAAGCTTGCGCTGAAAGAGTTCAAGATCCAGGGAGGAGGCCCTGCCGCGACCGCTATTGTTACCGCCGCAAGGCTGGGATTAAAGACTTCATTTATTGGGATCGTAGGAGACGATTATTTCGGACAGAAGATCCTTGATGAACTTGAGAAAGAATCTGTTGATCTATCTTCTGTTATTATTGAACCGGGAGGAGAATCACACTTCGCCTTCATTATGGTGAATGAAACCACAGGCGCCAGAACGATTTTGTGGACAAGGGGATCTCTTCCATTTATAAAAAAGGAACAGGTTGACAGGGAAAAAATTTTATCAGCCGATATTCTGCTTATAGACAGTCTTGAACCTCAAGCCGCGGTTTGTGCCGCTGAAACCGCCGGGAAAAACGGAGTGCCGGTTGTAATTGACGCGGGAACAGTTCGGGAGGGAGTGGAAGAACTTCTCCCGCTCTGTGATTATATAATCGCAAGCGAGGTGTTTGCCGCTCAGATTTCGAATAATGGCAGCATAGAAGAAGCGCTGGATATCATTCATTCCTATGGCCCGGAGGCTTCAGTTATAACGCTTGGTGAAAGGGGCTGTGCGGCCCTTAATAGTGATGGGTTGCTTAAAATTGATGGGTTCAAGGTGAATGCTGTTGACACAACAGGGGCGGGGGATGTTTTTCATGGAGCCTTCCTTTTCGCGGTTTTACAGGAATGGGATCTTTACAGGATATGTGTATTTTCGAATGCTGTCGCGGCGCTTAAATGCAGGAAGCTTGGAGGAAGAGAGGGAATACCGGATATTACGGAAACG
>DAOWMJ010000184.1 GCA_030643145.1 Candidatus Latescibacterota bacterium
TCCATTCGGACGCGAAGGATCCGGATTCAAATCCCCCTTCGATAACAAGTTCTCCAGAGCTGACAGGAAGCGCCCAAACAATCTGCAGCATCAAAAACAGAGCGCACAAAATTCTATGCCGGTATCGCATCATCTTTTTCTCCATTATCTCCCCGTATCAATCTTCTATCTGTAAAAGTAATTCATTAATTTTTCGTTGAACTTCATCTTCATCCCTACATGAAAACCATTCTGCTGGAATTCATTCGTTTCCACGCCATCATCCTGATGTCCGCAAAATTCATATCCAACCCCAAGCCAGATATTTTTAGCGACTATTCTTCCGGCTTCGATACCTGTTCCGTATCTTACAGTGCCGGTTTCGCGCTGGTGAACAACCCTTCCTGACAGCGTGATATCCCATTTGTTAGGAAGAAGCTTTATCACCTGCGTTTGATACATAAATGTCGAAGCGCTAGCCGTATATTTCATAAATGTGTTTTTGACCCACTTCGCCGCGACCTTACCCTCAAGCTTCCATCCCTTGTTAAGATCATATGTGGCCTCAGTGGACAGGAGAAGTTCCTTGTCAACGGCATCGGGATGGGCGGGACTGTTCTTCTCATATTTCGTTTTTAGAAAAGCCAGCAGTACAAGGGCATCCGCTGATTCGGGACGTAGGGATAACCCCATTGTCGAATTCGCCTTCACTCTGTCAGCTTCATTTTCCTCATCGCAAAACCAAATATCACCCTTGGCAAGCCCCGACCACCTGTCATCCATCTTCTTAATACCCCCGATAGAAAAAAGATGTTTTGTCCGGTTTTTATCAAACCTGATTTCATAATCCCCTTTAAGCCGGTAATCCTTTTCGGCCGGGGTGTAATTACAGGAAACCGCTAGTGATGTAAAGTCATCATTGTCCGCGCCTGAAACAGTCTCGAGTCTTTCGGCCGCGAACGTGCCCGTAAGATCGTCGGAAAGGCTAAAACGGTTCTTAAGACCCACGGTAGCCTGTCCGCGTTCGCCGCTCATTGCTCCTTCGAGGCTGTAGCGTGAAAAGAGGTTCAGATTTTCGTTTATCCTGGACTCAACCCCGAATCTGGTTCTGTGCCGGGTTCCACTCATGCTTCCGGTCCGGTATTCATGGATTAATTCAGCGCTGATTTTTTTCCATAGCCTTCGGGACAACTTGGCCTCCAGACGGTTAGGATATTCCTCTACCTCCATTCCGGATAATTTTTGGTCGTATCGTAGTTCCCCCTTCACTCCGATTTTCTTTGCCGAGAGTGATGTCATCATCATAACCGCCGAGTGTTCCGGATTTCTTATACCGCTGTGAGAAATATCGGTCACTCCGGCCTTGCCGCAAAAAGAATCTCCCGTGTAGACACCCGCTAAATCCAGATATTCTTTTTTCTCATCTCTTTCCATAAATCTGTGAGTGTACCTCTTTGTCTTCAGGGTAAATCTTCTGTTTAATATCCAGTCAAGCTCTAACCCAAACTTTTTACTGCCGAGCTCGGTTTTTCCTCCTGAAAAAGAAGGGTTAAAGAAAGTTTTGTCTATTTCCCGATAGTAAACATTCCACAGCAGAAAATTACCTCTCCGTCCTTTGCATCCGACCCTGAGGGCATTGCCCGCGCCAAGAAGAAATTTTTCGCTGTGAGCAAACTCGCCCTCAACCTCTACCAGGGAAAGTATTTTTCCCTTCAAGTCAATTCCTATAAGTGACGAATTTTCCGTTCCTTCCTCCTCGAGAAGAGCGGTAATCCCAAATTTCAAACTGTCGGTTACATTAATCAAAGATCTCGCTCCATATATAAAATTATTGTCCTTTGAATCCGCGCACTCATAGCTGACTACAATTACTGCCGGATTGAGGTTTTTATCAACGGCAGATAAGGGTTCTTTGAACAGGATGCTGCCATCGTTATAGTTAATATCGTAATCTCTGTTAATAGCCTTATAATCAACCCTTACGATTTTTTCCGGGCGGTACCTGTCGCGCACTTCTATTCTGATTTTCTCACTGTTTTCTATAAGGGGATAATTCTTAAGAAAATAGAATCCACTCGTTCCATCGGTCGGAATTTCTTCCTGATAGGTAGCCTGATCTGTTCTGGTAATAAAGCTATTTATACTGCCGCCGTTGAATTCGACTTTACCTCTGAATCCTGTAAAAGTTCTGTCATAACGCGCGAATTCCATCCCCCCTAGTTCTGTTTTGAAATCACCAAACATAGCCGAGTATCGTTTATGTTCCATTTTTACATAGGTTCCGCATCTCGAAGACGAATTGAATTTCAGCCGGCTCGCGTCCCCGTATATTGGATAAAGTTTTTCAGGTTCAATCCGGTCGAGCAGTTTATCATATCGAAGCGGGCGCGTATCGACAGCAACAGTCATAAGATGCCCCTCTGCTATTTGCCCCTGACCATACAACGCGATCTTTCCTTCCGCGAAAAGTCCATCATGATAACTTCTCGCCGAACGGTCCGTGCTGCCATGTCCGGTTATATTACTCGCTCCCACATCGACCTCCCCGTACCCGAACAGAAACCAGTCACGAAGAAGCGACTCATAGAAAACGAACGAGCCGGCTGTAATGTCACCATACCGGACCGATATTCTTGTCCTTTTCGTCTCTCTTGAGGGAGGAAGATTTAAAACTATCTTACCGTCAATAGTCGCGATCTGTGTGCCATTTCTATGCGGGTTTACATCGATCCCTTGAAGCAGATCCGCGGAGCCCTCCACATCAACAAAGATTCCATCTCTTACCGCGAGTCCATTTTTGTCCCTGACCAGAAACACGAGTTTTTCAGAACTTTTCCCATCGGCGGGCATGGCAATCTTTGCTCTTTCGGGAATTATTTCAGTCGGGTTTCCCGCCAGATAAAAGCGCCTTACACAAGTATTCTTTTCTCCTCCGTGTCTTTTGGAAACAACCAGCAATTCATTTTCACCCGGATATATCTTTACACCATAAAAAATATTAACAATAGTCCCCTTTCCAACATCAATTTCCTTCCTTCCAATCTTTTCTCTTCCAACAGGAATATTATTCACATAAAGATTTACCTGCGAACCCAGCGGTGAACGCACTTCAACCTCTATCCTGTCACTTTGCCTGAAGAGACGCCCTTCCTCCGGTTTTACAATTTCCGAACATACTCCGGCATCGCGGGACAACAGTGTTCCCGTGGCCTTTGTTTCATTCAAAATTCCCTCAAGCCCGGGGTCATTCGCCTTGGAACCCTCCGGAGGAATAATTTTAACCTCCACCCTTCTATTAATTGCTCTTCCCTCTCGAGTACTGTTTGAAGTCAGGGGCTCCCTTACTCCCTTCCCCGTATAATCAATTTTTCTTTCTTCGATTCTATTCATCCTGAATAATTGAAATACCGAACGGGCACGAGCGAGAGACAACTCAAGATTTGACGGAAATTCCTCAGTAGCTATTGGAATACTGTCAGTATGGCCTTCTATAAAGACCTTCCACCCGGGATGCTCTCTAAGCCACAGTGACAACGCTGCTACCTTGGCGAGAGGAATCTCCTTAAGGATAGCGCTCCCCGGATCGAAATAGGAATCTTCAAAGGTCATCGCGGTATATTCCTGATATATGTCTTTCCCGCCGCGAGTGTCCACCCCACTATCAACAATTCCGGAGTCCTGAGAGATCGGAATGCTTTTTGTATGGTGACTCATTTCCGAATCTTTCCCCTTCGGGGCCATCTGTGCCCTATTTCCCCTGTAGGCAGCAGGGAATTCTTCCATTCGCGTATATATTTTCTTGGCGAGAGGAAAATCAACACGGCGGTTACCCGAAGGGGCCAAATTTACAATCGCTTCGCCCCCGACTCCCATTCCAAAATGCCCACTCTCCCCCGGAACCAGGGAATCGGGCAACGATTCCGGATCAATTCTCAAGACATGCGTTCCCTCGACGAGATCCGGCATTGAATATGCCCCCGATGAATCGGTAATACTATATGTCCCATTCTCCATAAACACGGAAACTCCAAATACACCCTTCTCACCCTTGTCGCGGTAGCCGTCGCCATCAGCGTCTATAAATACAGCCCCCGTTATAATTCCCTTTCTAGTGAAAATTCCCTCAACAATCTTTATTGAAACCGCCGTCGGTCCTGCGGTTGTTATTTCTCCATACTCCGACACCCCCGACACAAAAGCTGAACTGACAAGCCTTCCTCGCTGCTGACCGGCTTTGACCCTTATTCTGAATATTATCCGCTCCTTTTCACCCGGCCCCAAACTGGCAATCTTCCAGCTAAGTCTGTTGCCGTCGATTGACGGCTCGGCA
>DAOWMJ010000072.1 GCA_030643145.1 Candidatus Latescibacterota bacterium
GAAAGACATGATTCAGTTTTTATTGGCGCCGGAGCCCAGATGGGCAAACCGATGAGAGTTGAAGGTGAGGATGACACAGAGGGAGTAATAAGGGGAACTGAATTCCTAATGGAGAAGGCTGATAACCCCGAACCTGTAATGGGGACGGTGGTTGTGGTCGGTGGAGGAAATACAGCAATGGATGTGGCCAGAACCTCATGGAGGCTGGGCGCAGAGAAGGTGATTATTTTATACCGGAGAACGAAAGCTGAAATGCCCGCCGATGATATGGAAATTGAGGATTGTCTTGAAGAGGGAATTGAATTGATGGAGCTTGCCTCACCGGTGGGCATTGTGACGGAAGATGGAAGAATTACCGCATTGCGTTGTATTAGAATGAAGCTGGGTGAACCGGACGAATCGGGCCGGCGGCGTCCCATACCTCTGGAGGGGTCGCAGTTTGATCTGCCGTGTCAGCTTGCGGTTCCCGCGATAGGTCAGACATCTGAACTTGAGGGACTTACCGTGGCTGGAGAAGAGGAGATCAGCACTACCAGATGGAATACATTTATTATTGATAACAAAACAATGGAAACTAATATAAAGGGTCTTTTCGCCGGAGGAGATGTGGCCGAAGATGGGGCAACGGTAGTTATTGATGCGATTGGTGACGGCCGCAAAGCTGCAGATGCCATTCATGCCTATTTGATGGGTGAATCCATCCCTTCTGAGGATTTTCGGGTAAGAAAGGAATTCTGGAGAAAACCAGGTAAAACCGAACTGGGCGATATAACAGAGAGCCCCAGACACAAATTACACACGATCGATGTGGAAGAGCGCGTGGGAAATTTCAGAGAAGTAGCAACCGGGTTTGATTACGAAGATAATGTGCATGAATGTGATAGGTGCCTTTCCTGCGGATGCCTGGAGTATGATGATTGCCTCCTGAGGCTTCACGCGCAGGAGTACGGTGTCGATATGGAAGAATTTAAGGGATACGTGAGTAAATACAAGATTGATGAACGGCATCCCTACATAGTATATGATCCGAATAAATGTGTGCTTTGTACCCGCTGTATGAGGACGTGCGCCAGGATTATTCCGACCGCCGCGCTCGGGTTGATAGGGAGGGGGTTCAAAACGGAAGTAAGGCCCGCAATGAATGAACCTCTCCTTGAAACGAGCTGTGTCAGTTGCGGTAACTGTGTTGATTCTTGCCCGACAGGGGCTTTGACAATTAAGTATCCGTTTCCAGGGCGGGCTTCTTTATATGCTGAAGAAGTGGTATCCCATTGTGCCTTTTGTTCTCTTGCCTGCCCGATTACTGTCAGTAAATTTAGTGAAGAACGCTATTATGTCGGTTCATCAGGGGTTCCGGGTGATTATCTGTGCAAGTATGGAAGGTTTGGTTATGAGATTTTTATCAAAAAGAAAAGGATTAAAACTCCGGAATTGCGAAGAATGGATCCCGGCAAGAAGATTGAAGTGGATATCGCTTGCCGGATGCTTGTTTCCGGTATGAAAGAAGCGGCCAAGGAGTTCGGTCCTGACAAGGTGGGGGTGTTTGTTTCACCCGATCTTACCAATGAGGAGTTGTATCTGGCGGCTAAAATGGCCAGGGAAGGTTTGGGAACTAACAATATTTCGTCTCTTTCTATCCTCGCCGGGGAAGAGGAAGCAGGTGTTCTTGATGAAGCCTTTGGGTTTACCGGTTCGACATCAGACCGGCAGTGCGTCGAAAATGCCGATCTTGTTATTTGCAATAACACTTCACTTGAATCCGATCATTTAATAATCAGCTCTGATATTATTAAGACTTTAAAAAATGGCGCGAAATTTATTGTGAGCAATTCCACTCTAAATGCTACCGATCAGATGATTTCTACTATCGCGATGGATCCGATGAGAGGAAGGGCGGCGTTATTATGGGTGGGGGTGATTAAAGCTCTTCAAGATAAAGGGTTATTTGAGCTTGATATGATCAAGGATGTTTCAGATCTCGATGGTTTCGCGGAAGGCGGGGATTTTGATTTCGAGAAGATGTCAGAGCTTACAGGTGTTGAACGGAAAACTGTTTTTAAAGCTGCAGATCTTATTATTTCCTCTAAAAAGATAGTAATCATTCATTGTCCCGACAGGCCGCAGGATCGCGCGAGGGGTGATATGGCCACACTTGCCGATTTGGTTATTCTTTTGAGAAGAATTGGTGTTAAAGCTGACTTGCTTCTTCCGCGCGGCAACGCTAATAGTTCCGGAATTGAGCTAATGGGAGCTGATCCTTCTTTTGAACCAGGGCGATTGGCTGTTAAGAATAAGATCGCCGGGGCTTCGAACCGCGAGCAGCTGCGCGCGATGCTTGAGGAAGGCGAAATAAAAGCGGCTTTTATTATTGGTGAGGATCCTGTTGCCTGGAAGAAGACCGAGTCATGGTTTAGAAATGTTGAATTTATAGCTGCAATGGATTGGACTCCTACCGAAACTACAAGCTTAGCTGATGTTGTGCTTCCGGGTTCGACTTTTCTCGGAACGAATGGTTACAGATGTAATTTTGAAGGGAAGCTGATCGAGTATAAGAGAATTGTTGAACCTCCGGCGGGTGTATCGGGAAGGGAGATACTATTTGATTTGGCTCGTGGTTTTGGAGTGAACTTGAAAGATAATATAAGTGGCGAAATTAACGATATCATTGAAGAGAAACTTGACGGGGAGCTGATTCCCTTTTGTTGGAACACGGGGCAATCGCGTTTGTCTCCGCCCCAAAACAAGCTGATAAAAGTTCAGGCGGGAGTGGTTGCGGGATCGATTCCGCCGCCGCTTACACAGTACGAAAAATACAAGCGGGAAATCATAAATGTAGGTTCCGAGCACTATAGAGTCAGGTAAGTGCATTTTTTTATTACTTAGGCGCCCGTTTGACTTGGCCTAAAATTGAGGTGTTTGAATGCAGCAACTCGAGGGTTTGTATTCATTCCTGGAAAACAATTTCGACTATCTTCTTGTAACGGATGCAGAGGGGATGATTCTTTATGCGGGCAAAGATGTCCTGGCCGATTTTACTGTTAATAATGAAACTTTAAATGGCAGGAAGTTGGATGGAATACTGATTCCTTCTTCTTTGAAGAGTTTTCAATTAGCTATAGAACGGGCACGGAATGGAGATTGTGGAGTTGCCGTATTTGCTTCCAGGAGTAAGCTGGAATCTTCAGTATCCCTCAGGGTAGGTTACGCCGATAGCGGGGGAAAGACGGTTTATTTATTCTTTGGTGATAAGCCGGATAGTTTGAACAAGGAGCTGGAATGGCAGAAAGATGAAAGGATAAAGGAACTTACATGTTTATATGATATTGCTAAATTAATAGAAGTTACGAAGAGTATTGATGAGTTCTTTAAAAAATTTACGGAAATTTTAAGTAACGGGATGCTGTATCCAAAAGACGTTGTGGTATATACTTCTTATGATAATCGGGAATATGGACAGAAACCCGATTCGCAGAATTATATTTCGGTGGAATTGATGGTATGGAAAGAGCGCAAGGGAGAAATACGTGTCGGGTATCACGATGAAGGCACCAAGATGCTTACTGAAGAACAGAAGATGCTTGATGAAATCGCCAGGATGCTGAATGTGGCTCTTGAACGTAAGGAGCTTGCTATAAAGGTTGGGAAAATGGAAAGTGAGGAGAGTCAATATCACGCCAGAATGGAGGAACTGAAAAGCCAGGTCGCTGCTAGAACTGAAGAACTGGGTGACCAGAAAAAGAAACTATCCATTGTAAATTCATACCTGGAAAGGGTTAACAAAGGATGGGATCAGGCTAAAATCCAGCTGGAGACGATCTTTAAGGCGATCCCCGATGAGGTTGTACTTCTCGATACAAACCGTAAGGTGGTAATGTCAAACAGGGATGATATTGAACCGGGCGACTATTGTTATTCAAGCTTTTTTGGCAGGGATAAGCCGTGCAAAGATTGTCGCCTTGCCATGATTATGAAGGAAAAGACACCGGTAACCCTAACAATAAAAAATAAGGATAGATATCTTCAGGTGCATGCTTTGCCGATTTTCAATGATGAACATGAAGTGGATGGCATTCTGGAATTTTATCGGGATGTCACCCTTGAGAAGACTTATGATCAACAATTACAACAGGCCGATAAGCTGGCTTCTATAGGCGAATTGGTAAGCGGCATCGGTCATGAAATTAATAACCCTAATCAATTTATCCGTGGGAATATAAAGATTGTCAAACAATCTCTTGAAGATATGCTGCCTATTGTTGATGAGTATTACAGTTCGAACCCTGAATTAAGGATTGCGCGGTTAAACTATGATTTTTTTCGTGAACATATTATGGTTCTGGTTGATGATATGGCTCATGGCTCCGAGCGTATCAAGAGTATTGTTCAAGGGCTTAGAGCTTTTACAAAAAAGGATGAGGGACTGCTTGTAGACACAGTAGAGATAAACACACTTATTGAAGCGACAACAAGACTTGTTCACAAGGAGGTACATAAGAAGGGTGAAATAGAACTGGCCCTCGGCAAAAATCTTCCGACATTCAGGGGGAATGCTCAGAAAATTGAGCAGGTGTTGGTCAATTTGATTGTCAACGCGAGCCAGGCCATTTCTGATGATACGGAAGGCCGGATTATCGTCAGAACCATGAAAGCGAATTCTTTTCTTGTTGTACAGATAGTTGATAACGGCTGCGGGATGAACGAGAAAACCATAAAGCAGATTTTCGATCCATTCTTTACTACAAAACGGGGAAAAGGGGGCACCGGCCTCGGGTTGGCAATTGTTTTTCGAATAATTGAAGAGCATGGAGGAAAAATTTCCGTGAACAGCAGCCCGGGGGTCGGCACTACGTTTACTATCAAAATTCCGGTCGGTTCTCCCGGTGATGGTAAGAAGGAGGCGCGGCGATGAAACGGATCTTTATTGTGGACGATGATGTAGCCGTAACAAATTATTTTAAAGTATTTTTCGCTCAGACCGGTCTTTACGAAACTGCTATTGAGAATGATTCAAGAAAGGTAATGGAATGTCTATCGCGGGAGTCATTTAACTTAATCCTTCTTGACATGGATATGCCCAATGTCAGCGGTATGAATATTTTGAGAGAAATGAAGAAAAAGAATATTAATATACCCGTTGTGATCCTGACTGGAGTTAATGATGTCGACCTTGCCGTAAAATCGATGAAACTTGGGGCTTTTGATTATGTGATCAAACCGGTTGACGACGATAAATTGTTGGAAATAATCGATGACGCGCTCGAACATAGTGTTCTGAATAGAAGTATTAAGCAACTTCCGAAGGGGTTAAGCCGAAAGGGGCTTGTTAATCAGGATGCGTTTAACGGTTTGCTTACAATCAATCCGGAGATGATTCGATTGTTTCACCATGCGGAAAAGCTTGCCGGCAGTGATCTGACTATTTTTATCTGGGGCGAAAGCGGGACTGGTAAGGAAACACTCGCCAGGGCCATTCACAGAGCAAGCCCACGAAGGGATAAGGCTTTTGTCGCGGTGGATGCAAACAGTTTTATTCCTGAGCAATTTCCCTCTTTTTTCTTCGGGAAGGCTCGAAGCTGGAGTAAAACAAGGGAAGAAAAAACAGGGTTTCTAGAAGAAGCAGATGGAGGAACACTCTTTCTTAATAATATTGAATATCTTGATTTCCCGATGCAGGCAAGATTGAAAAGAGTTATTCAAAGGAATGAATATTATCTGGAGAGTTCGGCAAGAATACGAAACTCGGATGTAAGGATAATTGTAGCTTCAACGAAGAAACTTGCCTCCACGGAGAATGAAAAATCTTTCAGCAAAGATCTTCTTTATCATTTGATGGTTACTTCCATTGGAATTCCCCCCCTTCGTAAGAGGGCTGATGATATATTGCTTTTGGCATCACATTTTCTAAAGGAAGAAGCGCGGAATTCAGGAAAGAAAATTGGAGCGTTTTCGGATGAGAGCGCAGCTCTACTTAAAAATTACAGCTATCCTAATAATGTTCAGGAACTAATTACAATTGTTGCCAGCGCTGTCGCCAAAGAGGGCGGTAGCAGTATAACTGTTGAATCGCTTCCCCATATTTTGGGTAAAGAAGGGGAAATTGCTGATGTAGCGGAAGAGCGTAAATTTGAACTTAGAAAACTTGATGATGTAATAGAGGATCAGGTTAAGAATACACTTGACTATTTTGATGGAAGCAGAGAAAAGGCCGCTGAGAAACTGGGAATATCTCTGGAAAAAGTAAATGAAATAATCAAGAAGATCGATTACACTGATTAATCTTCTTAAATTTTGAACTGAAATTATCTATGACAGGTTCAACTTAAGAAATAGCTTGAAGATGCAACTTTTTCTATGGTATACATATTTATTGTTTTTGTTGTTTGTTACTATTCTATATGAAGCTGGGAAGAATAAATATGTCACTTGATCCCGTTTTATTTAACCTTTTGAAGGGGCTGACAGATTAGTTATGAATAAGATTATCGAAAAGGAGTTTATTACTTCGGACCTTTTCAGAATGAAGGTCGAAGCGCCGGAGATTGCGCGTAAACGTAAAGCAGGACAGTTTATTATTCTGATAGTAGATGAGAAAGGGGAGAGGATCCCTCTTACGATAGCCGATGCTGATTCTGATGCCGGCTGGATCGCGCTGGTCGCTCAGATTGTGGGAAAGACTACAAAGGTTTTGTCTCTGCTTGAAGTCGGCGATTCGATAAGGGATTTGGCCGGACCTCTCGGCAAACCGACCCATATCGAAAAGTATGGAAGAGTAGTTGTGATTGGTGGCGGGGTTGGAATAGCTCCCGCTCATCCCATAGCCCAAGCCATGAAGGAAGGCGGCAATACGGTAATCTCAATTCTGGGCGGCAGGACAAAAGAACTGGTTATTATGGAAGAAGAGATGAAAGCCGCCAGCGACACGGTTATTATTACAACAGATGATGGTTCGTATGGAAACAAAGGGTTTGTTACGGATGCCTTGCAGAAGTTAATTGATGATGGGGTTTTTATCAATCTTGTTGTCGCGGTTGGGCCTCCCATCATGATGAAATTCGTGAGTAAATTGACAAAGAAATATGAGATAGAAACTATAGTGAGTTTGAATACTATTATGGTTGACGGAACAGGAATGTGCGGATGTTGCCGTGTTTCCGTTGGCGGCGAGACGAAATTTGTGTGTGTTGATGGTCCTGAGTTCGATGGCCACAAGGTTGATTTCGATGAAATGATGAAGCGTATACAGATGTATAAACCTCAGGAAAAAGAAGCGATGGACAGGTTCCTTTCTGAATAGCATAAGGAGGTTACGGTCCCTGTGGCCGCGTGAATTATGGATGACAAGAATCTAACTCCGAAAGAACGGCTAAAGATCCCTCCCCAGGAAATGCCGGAACAGGATCCAGCCGAGCGTATTAATAATGTTGATGAGGTTCCGTATGGCTATACCGAGGAGCTTGCCAGGATGGAAGCGGACAGATGCCTGCAGTGTAAAAATAAGCCATGCATAAAAGGTTGTCCGGTTGAAATTGATATTCCTGAATTTATAAAGGCTATCGCTGAGGGAAATTTCAGAGAATCTGTGCGCATTATAAAAGAAACCAATATTCTCCCGGCGATATGCGGACGCGTATGTCCGCAGGAGGAGCAGTGTCAGCGCTATTGTATTGTTGGCAAGAGTCACAAATCAGTTGAAAAAGCGGTTCAGATCGGAAAACTCGAGAGGTTTGTCGCGGATTGGGAAATGAAAAACGGTGAGGCTGAACGTCCGGAGATTAGGAAATCAACAGGCAAAAAGGTGGCGGTTGTCGGTTCCGGTCCAGCCGGGCTGACTGTTGCCGCTGAAGTTAGAAGAGAGGGCCATGACGTGACGGTGTTTGAGGCTCTTCATAAACCGGGGGGAGTCTTGATTTATGGTATCCCCGAGTTCCGGCTGCCGAAAGCGATTGTAATGGAAGAAGTTGAAAATCTCAAAAAGATGGGTGTGGAAGTGCGATACAACAGTGTTATCGGAAAGATATTCAGTATTGATGAACTTTTTGAAAAGGGGTATGACGCGGTCTTTGTAGGTACCGGCGCAGGCTTGCCTAATTTCCTGAATCTTCCGGGAGAAAATCTTAACGGCGTATATTCAGCCAATGAGTATCTAACGCGTGCCAATCTAATGCAGGCGTACTCCTTTCCTGAAACGGATACTCCGACAGCTAATTCAAGGAATGTCGCTGTTTTCGGCGGCGGGAATGTGGCAATGGATTCAGCGAGAACGGCTCTTCGCCTCGGCGCTGAAAACGTGTATCTTGTTTACAGGAGATCGCGTAAAGAGATGCCCGCCAGAGTTGAAGAGGTTGAACATGCCGACGCGGAAGGAGTTCAGTTTCTTCTCCTCCAGAACCCGGTAAATCTGATTGGCGATGAAGATGGCTGGATAAAGCAGGTTGAGTGTATAAAAATGGAGCTTGGCGAACCCGATGATTCAGGAAGAAGACGCCCGATCCCGATTGAAGGAAGCGAATTCAGAATAGATATTGACACATGCATTATTGCCATCGGAAACTCATCCAATCCCCTGATTCCTGACACAACACCAGATATAGAAACAAACAGATGGGGTAATATTGTTACGGATGATGAAACGATGAAAACGAGCAAGAAGGGCGTTTTCGCGGGTGGGGATATTGTGCTTGGCGCTGCTACGGTTATTCTTGCAATGGGGCAGGGGCGGAAGGCGGCCGTGGCGATAAACGAATATCTTGAAACCGGTCAGTGGTAAGGCGGTCACCTTTTTTAAAAGCAAAGAAGATGATAGTTCAGAAGGAATTCTGAGTATGTTCTGAGGAAGATTATGAGGTGACAGGGAAGAGTTTTTTTATGACCTTATCAGTTTTACTGGGTTTCTTGGGTTTAAACATTTCAAGAATCTTGACACACGGACATTCGGAGAGTAATTTGTGAAAGAGTTGTGTTCTGCTGAATACATCATATTTTTTGTAAGCATTCCAGAGATGGTTTTTAACAGTCTTCTCCGCAATTTCAAGTATTTGCGCGATTTCACTGTTCTTGTGTCCCATAAGGAGTTCGTATAAAACCTCGTTTTCTCTTCTTGAAAGTGGGGTTTTAGTCTTTAGGCGGGTTTTGTTTTTCGTGTCTTTACTCCCGCCGTCCGAAAAGTTGCTGAATTCGGAAAGAAATTCTATATAGTATGAACAGCCAATGTTTAGAGACTCGAGGATAATTTCTCTCGGTGTGTTTTCTTTAATTATGATTAGCTCAGAATAAGGTGAAAGTTTTTTTACGATTTGAAAAAAC
>DAOWMJ010000132.1 GCA_030643145.1 Candidatus Latescibacterota bacterium
GAAAAGCGCCGGCGATTTTACATTCCTCGACGACAACGCGACACCCTTAAACCCTTCCGACGACGAAATCGCGTCACGGCTGAATAGTGATTTCAGCCGCTGGAACTTTTCGGGCGGAATGAATGTGGGAATACCGGGATTTGAAAGGACATCGCTGAACTTTGACGGTTTTGAGCGGGAAGGGGGAGTGCCCGGAATAGGATCCAACCAGTCTTCAATAGCAAGGATCAGGAGACGGCGCAGGATTACCTATCTCAGAATAGATCCGGAACCAGTTCTATCCAACCGCGTTCATAGCGAACTTACACTATTTCACTCATGGACGGCAGAGCAGTTCGATGACCCGCAAGGGGATATCAGCCTCGGTAAACAGAAGACCGACAACAGGATCATTTCATATGGCGGAAATATGAAAGGAACCCTCTTTTCTCTTTCCCTGCCTCTATCGGCCGACCTCTTTTTGGAAAGTAAAAAGGAACGCTTTGTTCCGAAGAGCTACTTGCCCGACCTTCGCGAGGGGCCCGACAGGTTGAGAAAAAGCTTCACCGCGGCCATTTCGGGCAACCTGTCTTTCTTCAAAGACAGAGCGGTTCTTTCCGCCGGCACAAAACATCTCTGGAGTGAAAATGAGTTTTACGACGAGCCCCGATTCATCTGGATGCCTCCGACACCGCAGGGAAGGATTAAAAGTGAGTATCAATCTCCCCGGGCGGGTATCAAAATTCACATGGGTAAGGGGTTTACCATCAAGGGAAATATCGGCCGGCACTACAGAACGCCGACTTTCTTTGAGCTCTTCGGAAATATAGGCAGCGTAACCGGAGATGGGAGCCTTGAACCGGAAAAGGGGCTGAACCGTGATATAGGCGCTGTTTTATCGCGCGAGAAACTGTGGTTTCTAAAGCGTATCTTCCTTGAAACTCTCTACTTCGACAATGAAATCACAGATCTGATACTCTTCTTTCCGAATTCACAGAGAACAGTTAAACCCGCGAATATAGGTTCTTCGCGAATAAGGGGTTGTGAATTCTCACTATCGTTAGACCTGACATCGTCTATAGGCTTCTCTGGAAATTACACATACATGGACGGAAAAGACACAAGCCCGATCCCGTACTACAACGGGAACGAACTTGCGTCCACGCCCACACATGAGGTGTCGCTTGCCGTGAATCTTTCCAGAAGAAGATGGGGCCTTGGCTGGAAACTGCACTATATAGGCTCGAACTTTCTAGACCGGGCGAATATGGAAGAGGTGCCGGGAAGAGAGATCCACAGTATATACCTGGAAACCAAGCCCTTTGGAGACAGATTCTCAATTATTCTTGAGGGTAGAAATCTTACGGACAATCAGATATGTGACGTAAGCGGATTTCCACTTCCAGGAAGAAATTTTTATCTGACAATGGAATGCAAAACCCAAGGAGGAAATGATGATTCGACCAAGTAATAAGCCAAGTAGATTCAACGGTACAATCGGCGGCGTTATAATTCTTGTCTTTATGCTTTTTGTTCTTCCGGCAAACCCCGAGGCTGGAGAATTTGCCTTTATCACAACAACAGATTATTCAACGGGATCCTCTTCTGTTATCCGGCTGGACGGAAGTTATACAACAGAAATCGATGTCGCTTCCATTCACAGCGACGCTGTTTCAAGGCACTATAATAACCTGGTTTATGTCGTGAACAAACTCGGCGGAGATAATATCCAGGTCCTTGATCCAGCCTCTTCTTTTTCAACTCTTCGGCAGTTTTCGGTCGGGAATGGTTCAAACCCGCAGGATATCGCCTTTCTATCAGATTCAAAGGCTTATGTAACAAGATATGACACAAATGAACTCTGGGTCGTAAATCCTTCCACGGGCGTTCATACGGGCACTGTTGATCTATCCACGCTCGCCGACAGCGACGGTCTCTGTGAAATGGACAAGATGATAATAATCAATGACCGTCTGTTTGTCTGCATACAGAGGCTCGACAGAAACTACTACTGGCTCCCTTCGGGAACAAGCTACATCGCCGTTGTTGACTGCGATGCCGACACCCTCCTCGATACAGATCCCGGCCAGGCGGGCATTCAACCCATCGAACTTTCGTACACAAACCCGTTCTCCAACATTCAATATAACCCCTTCATAAACAGGCTGTATGTCTCATGCGTGGGATCATGGGGAGTAAACGACGGCGGAGTAGAAATAATAAACCACGAAACCCTTCAGAGCGAAGGCCTGCTGTTCACTGAATCAAACGCTGGAGGGGACATTAACGATGTCGAGATATTCTCAGCCAGCCTGGGATACGCTATCGTTACAAACTCCAGTTTCAACACCGATCTTATCAGCTTCAATCCCGCTACCGGCGCAAAACTGGCCACTGTCTACTCCCCGGGCGATTACGTAATAAACGATATTGAGATCTCACCTGGAGGCAAGATATTTCTCGCCGACATAACAATTACTGCACCAGGAATCAGGATTTACAACGCTTACGACGGGAGCGTTATTTCAAGCGGGGCCATAAGCACGGGACTTCCCCCGTTCGACATCTGCTTCAGCGGAGGTGTCCAGACAGACGCCGAACTGCCGCCTGTTGCCATTCTGAAACAGAATTACCCCAACCCCTTTAACCCCATAACCACCATACCTTTTTCCCTGGAAAAGGCGCAAAGAGTTAATATCACTGTCTATGACGCCCTTGGAAAAAGAGTAATAACCCTCGCCGACAGAGAGTTTAGTTCCGGGTTACAAAAGGTGACATGGAACGCCAAAGACGGGAGTTCAAAGGAGCTCGCATCAGGCATCTACTTTGTAAGACTCAAAAGCGAAGGACTTACGGCAACGAAAAAGATGATTCTTCTCCGGTAGTACGTGTCTCTTTTGAGTAAAAAGGGTTGATTAAAGACCCGGTTGTTGAGTCAAAGAAGGACTTGGCAGCCGGGTTTTTCTTTGCTTTATCAGCTCCTATGTTTCTAACTCATCTGACCGGGGCACTTGCGCTTGATCCTTTGTTTGATACAGCTGTTAACTATAACAGTGACAATAGGCCCTATTCAGCCAGAACAGAAGATTTTAATGGGGACAGACACACGGATCCGGCAGTGGCGAACTATAATTCTGACAATGAATGCCTGCCTAACGCTTGGAGTGCGCTCCATTGTTATTTTTCAATGCTGGCTCTTTTTACGATTATTCCTTGAAAAGGCAACTCGCCAACACCTGTTACCGTCTTCTTCATTTTCAACATGAAAGGTCTTTTTGCATTTTTATCGCCATTTTTCATCTCACTTCGCAAAGCCAGAAAACCTTCCGGATAAACGCCATTTTTTCCTTCCTTAACCTTAAAGAATAGTACTAAGTCGTTGGTTAATGTAATTTCATACCAACTGTCTTGGATGGTTAGATTTTTGGGTGAGGTCGCTTTATCACCGTTTCTTTTCTCAACTACAATCTTTTCTGCTGGTATTTCAAGGTCGCCGATCTCGCCGTTTAGTTCCTTGTCTGAAAAAAACTCATAGGGCCCGGGCGTATTCCAGCCGGTCCGTATGCGCTTGACCTCATACGTTCGGAAAACACCATCCTTCCAAGCTTGTGCGGCCAGCTGGGACACACGAAAACACACGGCCTGGCAGAGACACTTCTCTTCTTCTTTTGTCCCTTTCTTTTCAATTATAGCTTCTTCAAACTGCAATGTCTCAATTCTGCCGTCGGGATTTTTCAGAACCTTCAATTTGTTTGACTCGACAACATTTGAAAGTGCAACACGGTCCCTTGCTGATAAAAGCCCTTTCTTCGAGCCGAGATTGGAGCATCCCATGAAGAAAAGCGCAGGAACAATAATCCCCAAAGTGATTTTTTGATACGACATGATTCCTCCTGTTTTGACAATTTCTATACAAAAAAAATAACGGGCTGCGGATCAACGACGGGTGGTCACACGAGCTTGCTCGCGTGGCGAAGCGCCCGCGCCATCATCAAGCATCTAGCTGCGGGATGGCCCGCCGCAGCCCCTGCCAGAAGAGTCCAGATACGAGAGTTAGCTCGTAATCTTTTGTTAAACCCCAATTTTGAGAGTTTTGGCCATCGAAGCCAACGCCTTATCCAGAGTCCATAGTTTCGAACCGGATAACAATGTCGATGCTAACAAATGAGCATCGATCAGTCCTATACCTTTTCCATGGAGCTTGTGCCGGGAAATGAAATGTATAATTTCCTCATGGTCTGCAACTTGAACACCAGGAAGCGCACCTAGCATGGTCAAAATTTCATCTCTGTTCTGGATATTTCCGCAGGCTAACTCACCTACAACGTAAGGATGACAGGAAACCTGACCTTCATTGAGAAGTGTTGCCAGTTTCTTGTTTCCTTTTCGAAAGTGATCGATCCAAACCGATGTGTCGGCCAGAATCATGCTCCCTCTCCTGCTCTTCTGCGCTTGATTGGTTTAAGTGTCCTCTCTGTGCCGCCAAGAGCCGCAAGTCGACGTGCACTTTCGAGAGAAATCAATGCTTCAAGCCCCAAACGTACCAGGGAGGTCTTTTCACTTACCCCAGTCAACTGAGCAGCCTTTCGAATTAGGCTATCATCTATATTCAGCGTGGTTCTCATATGCATAAGTATGCATGCATAGTGCATACCTGTCAAGAGTAAAAAAACGAGCTAACGGGCTGCGGATCAGCAACGGGTGGTCACGCGAGCTTGCTCGCGGGGCCTACCGTCCGCTGAATGCTTTTGATACTCATTGAGGCCTCATAAGTGTTATACATTTCTATTCATCTTTCTTCTCAACGGTTTGAATATGGTGCGTTTGGCATTTCAACGCTCATATCTTTCAATTTACTACTATGCATATTTGCTACTATCATGTTTATTATTAGCACTATCTGCCAAATTCAATATATTTTTTGTTATAGCCTGGCTTTTTTCTTCAATTCAATGTTAATTAAATATCTGCTAATGGGAGCATAATTAAATAAAACTTCATCCTCTTCATTACAATTCATAAATAGATCTTTATCAACTCTGTATCGATAATTTCCAACAACGATATTAAATGAATCAAATCCTTTCATTTCTTGACCTAAAGTCCCACTGCCTGCTTCATAATCCCTTTTAGATTCTTTTTTCTGAATTGTTTTTATTTCAATTTCCTTTTCATTGTTTCTAATGTCTGAAAGGTATTTCCAATTCATTTTGTAACCAATAAAAAATGACAATACGATGAATCCTAAAGCAATAAGTAAAATCATTTCCGTATTTAAACCATTTGATTTCGAATTAAAATTTAATTCATAAATCGCTACAGATATAAATGTGCCGATGATAAAAATCATAGTCGGAATTACATATCCCATTCGGCATTGGTATCTTAAATCTTTTATATCTTTTTCTGTAAGTTTTTTTCTCATTTATTCTTCCTCTGAGTTTTTTTAAGTTTCCAACTAACGTCAAAATTAATTATCACTATCAGAATGCCTGTGTGTGACCACACAATTTACCATCCTGAAATTAGTACAAAGTCATGCCCGTAATTAGGAATTTCTTCCCTGTTGCCGGCAATTGTGGCAAATCGCCTCTATGTGTTCCTGACATATTCCACCGGGCCACGATTCTTTCATCTTCTTTAATCATTTCCTGGACGTCTAAGCGCAGGTCGGGGAACGCATTCCGTGAATAGGCAACTCGCTCCCGAAACTCAAATTTATTGAGAGTCTTCCCGTTCCACGGGTCACCTGGGTCTTTTCTTACTTCGTATCGAGAAGAAAGGTAGTCACCGAGATTACTGAAATCTTATCCGTTCCATACTTCATCCATGAAAGAGAGTAAGATTGATTTCAAATTACTTGTCGTCACTGTGAGCCTTCGGTTCTTCAATCCATTTGCGCATAACACCTTCACGCTCGGCCGCGCCGGCTGAGCACTCCGTAAACCACTCCCAAACCACCCGGCGGCGGCTGCAGAGGGTGGTTATGAGGTGTC
>DAOWMJ010000038.1 GCA_030643145.1 Candidatus Latescibacterota bacterium
CATTCCGATCTCTGGCCGAATCTAATCGTAGAAACTTCAAAACTTCATATTCCGCAAATCCTTATTTCCGGGACTCTCTCTTCATCCTCAAAAAGGCTTTCAACCTTCGCAAAGAGTTTCTACGGGCACCTTTACTCCCTTCTTGATTCTATAGCCGCAATCTCCGACGAGGACGCGGAGAGATTCATGCAATACGGACAAAACAGAAATATATTCACAGCCGGAGATACAAGATTCGATCAGGTCTTGCATCGAACAAATAGTTCAACCGCAAAACTGCCCGATATACTTACCTCTACCGCCGGCGACTTTATTATTGCCGGCAGCACCTGGCCTGAAGATGAAAAACTGGTTATTCGCGGATTCAGTCAACTATTCAAAGATCGCCCGAAGCTAAAATTAATATTGGTTCCTCATGAACCGACACTTAAACGCCTTGGCGAAATCAAGACAAGTCTTGAAGGGGAAAAACTTGGCTTTCACCTTTTATCATCGCTACAACAAGCCACTTCTATTACGAAACCTGTAATTGTCGCTGACGGAGTAGGATATCTTGCCGACCTTTATCGCTTCGGCTTTATTGCCTATATAGGAGGAAGTTTTACTACAGGCGTGCATAATGTAATGGAACCATCGGTCTTTTCTCTTCCAACTCTTTTCGGGCCCAGGATCGACAATTCACATGAAGCCTTAGAGCTCATTTCTCTTGGAGCCGGGAAAATAGTCAGAACACCCGATGAGTTCTCTGATACCATCGGGGAATTTCTCGAAGACCGGAAACTTCTGAACGAAACCGGAAAGAGCGCAGCAGAATTCATAAGAAGTAATCGTGGGGCGTCTGAAAAATGTTTTAAATTAATTACTAAAAAGCTTGATCTAAAAGCCTTTTGATTGTCAAGAACCGGGCTTATGAGAAAAATTTCAGCACACATCACCCACCCATTGACGATTTGAACCGATATACTTAAGTTCGCAACTCCATCATCAACAGGCGATAGACAGGAATTATTACCGCATAAGTATCATTTTGGCCGTTTTCTCAAAATCTCCCGAGGTCATCCGGCATAGATATACACCTGATCCAACATTTCGCCCATTGACATCGGTTCCATTCCAGATAATTTCCGTTCTTCCAGACTCAACCTCTTTATCAAGCAATACACGGACAAGCCGGCCGGTAACATCATATACTGAAATATTTACATTAGCCGTGCGTGGAATATAAAATCCAATTGTAGTAACAGGATTAAAAGGATTCGGTATATTTTGAGAGAGCGCGAACCGTCCCGGATCGGGGTTATCGGGGCCTTCCGTTATTAGATCAGTAGAAAAATCACCGTCTGAGTCATCGTACTGCGCGAGACCAACAGCATCTCTCGCGATAACTCTAATTCGTGACGAAACACTCACGCTGTCCGGAACTAACCATACAAACAAGCTGTCGTTTGATTCCCCTGTAGCAATTGTATCGGGGAAGCTTACTCCGCTGTCTCTTGACAAAAGTATATCTATTGAAGTAACCGCGGTATTATCAGAGGCGCTCCATTCTATTTCACATTCCTGCCCGCATTGAAAGGTTTCACCGCCATTTGGAGCAATGACCTCTATCAGCGGCTGCTTAATATCCGGCCATGAATCCACCAACCATTCCAGGCTTCGTCTCATTACGGTATCACGCATCGCGGAAACATTAATAGCTTCAATTCCAAAAGCACAGTAAATCAAATCGTACGGCCCATCATACTTTATAGCTCCCTCAACTCCCGGGTTATACTCAAAAACTGCATCCGCGCCACCCAGGGGATTAATCTCGCTGGGCCAATCCTGATTGTTACTTCCATCCCCCCCTCCAATATTAAATATAAGTCCGCCGCCTACAGGATCTCCAGCTATTCCACTCAGGTATCTATATCCTGAATCATCACTGATATAATCAGCATGCAGATAATCATTATAAAAGGCAATCTCGCCGGAATTTCCTTCATAATTCAAATACCATCCTATATCCTGACCGGTTATCAGCAAATTCCCGCCAGATCCAAAAAATGATGTAATAGCTGTCCTGTTTGAAGATTCAATATCACCCGCAATCCCTGTCATCCAGATTACAGCTGAATAGTCCGCCATTGCTGACCCGGTAATATATCCGCTTTTACTCTCTTCCCAAACCTCATAGAGATAACCGTTGTTATCAAGAGTCTCCTCGATATAACTATTTAGACTTGCTCCATCGTCATCATCTACAAGAAGAAGAGGACAATCTCCAACTGTTACTTCAAATGAGTCAGATTCACTGAACCCCCCATCCGCGGTAACATTAAGAACAAATGTGATAATTGTTCCTGGTTGAACAAATTCATTGACGGTTATTTCATAAGCGGGCGTTCCAGTCGAATAATCCCCGGGATCCATTGTCCCATAACTTGAATTAGGCTGTATTATATCAACGATATAGCTGGAAGTAGAAATACTAGCCTGAACATTCGCGCGCTGGGCCGCAAGAATATCGCTGAATAGTGTAACAGACATTTCTACACTCTCGCCGGGATCTGCTCTGCCATCTCCATCACCCGCTGGATCATTAATTGAATACTGGTTAAAGAACATCTCAGTTCCTGTGCTGTAAATAACACGCTGTGTTGCCGTTCCAACATTACATGAACCATACTTTATCCAGAAAAATCCTAAATCCCCCCAACTGGCCCCCCAGCTGTTCTTAATCAGCCATGCCCCTTCATTACCGCACATACTATCATCCCAGCCGATAATAACGACACCATGATTTATAGGATCATCTCCCTCGTGCTCATAGCATCCTCCCCCGTATGATTTAAAATCTTCATATACAGTAAAGGTTGTAGCGACGGGAGAGATAAGAACCTGTTCTTTTATTGCCCCAACACTATTTTGAACATCTATCCAGCCTCCCGTAGTAGCAACTTTCGCACATGACCCATCGGTGCATGGAACCGTGTCATCAGCTTCATAAGGCATGCACGTTTCAAGTACAGAACCATTGTTACTAATATAATCCCATGCCCATGAATACCACCCGCCTCCACACCCCGACCCTGGTGTAACGCATGAAAGTATCTGCTGTTCTGAAAGATCGTACTCCACAGATTCATTAATCGCGAGGACAGCCTCCAGAGCTCCAATTGCCGCAAAATCCCAACAACTTCCACACGCACCCTGATTTTTCACGGGCGTTACAATACCGAAATCACGCCAGTCAAAATTGGTAGGAAAGAGTGACGACTGAGGGGTAACAAATTTCTTTTTAGGCCGCCGGTCAATCTGTTTTTGCAATTCTTCCGGAATCCTGGCGCCAAGAAGTTTCTGAAACTCCTCATCAGAAAGATCGGTCACCCATGTTCTTTTTGCCGTCCAGTTATATCCCTTATCACTAATGGCGCGCTGAAGAGATTCGATCTCCGGGTCATCTCCCGCTGAAGCAGCACCAGTCACACTGACAAGCAAAATTCCAGTCAATATTACAGATATTGTATATTTTCCCCATCTTCGCAATTTCATTCTCTCTCCAGTCATTTTAATCTAACTGCCATGCCTTTCTGCAATTATAGCATGTTTGACAACTATTTTCCAGTTCTTAGATTAGAACCCGGTGCTTCAAAAACTACTTCTGCTTTCTAGGGCGGCATACTTACTCTATAACGACTATATTAAACGATATCACAATTTGTAAGCAATATAACTGAAATGCTAAAGAACAAAAAATAAGGTATCTTTAATTCATCTACCAGCACCCTTCCAACAACATCGATAGCAACTTCTACTCCTGTCTCTTTCTTTGTTTCCAAAATGACTATAAATAGTAATGATGGTGATAACATAAATAACAGTTAATCTTGAATTAATATTCAATTCCGGAGTATTAACAGCTTGGCGGTTTTTGCTTTAATTCTCTCTTCCCCGATTAAAAACTCATTCCTCCAATTATGGAGAAAGTTTTATTTTTAACATCCCCATCAGTATTGAAGACAGGCGTATGTCCAACACTCGCAATATTCCCTTCCATATTTAAGACCTGTGTCATTCCGAGACAATACCTTGCTTCCAATGTAAACGTGGTAACAGCTATTTCGAAATCAAAACCACCACCGACAACCCACCCCATTTCAGTTGATTTAAACAGATCATCAGACAAATTCGCGCTCATTGATTTTCCGCCAATGTTCATTTTCGCTTTCGCGTTCAAAAAATAGCCCATGTAAGGACCAGTAAATATAGTTGGTTTAAATGCTTCTCCAGTTTCAATAATAAATTTCGCCAGAACCGAGATAGTAATGTAATTCAAGGACAATGACTCATCAGCAGAATGTCCTACATATACATATTTCCATCCTTTTGTTGAATAGAAAATCTCCGGTTGAATCTTAAAGATATTACAAACGGGCAAAACATAATAGGCGCCTAACTTAATACCTGTTTTCCAACTGTAATCATCCGCGTTCACCAGGCCATTACCACTCCATTTAGCATAATTTAATCCGCCCTTAAAACCGATACCGGCATACGCGTCGGACGAAAATATTATCACAAGAAATATACAACCAGTTATTACAAATTTTTTCATAATTCACCTCCGGTTATATAGATTTTAAATAGCTGCCAGACACATTTCCAACTCTGAATTGTCAGCCCACCTTGTAGCAAATTATCACATGCCGATATAAGAAAGGTCAAGGAAACATATTCTTTTTTGACTTTTCTCAGTTTTTTCTATTTTTTCCTTTTACTTAAAAGACACTGAGATAGAGCCGTCTGAGCGATCCTCGAGCCTCCAAAATAGCAAGGGACAGAGTTAACCCGGTATGTGTCTTTGAAAATAAACCTGCTCCCGATGTTTGGACAGAATCGGGCGGCCAAAACACATGGACCACTCCCTGTGTTGAGATAGATCTCTTTATTCAAAGCCCTGAGAAAAGTCTCAACGTTGAGACAGATTCCCGTAACTATAATAATAACAATACAAACAAAACTAGCATTTGTCTCGATACCGGGACTGATCCTTCCAAAGAAGCAAAAAGTGGGAAGAATAAAGAAAAAATGACATTTAAAATAGAGGGATACCTTACTAACTTCTTATTTTAAACAGGTAAATGTCTTTCTTAAATTGTGGAATCCCCGGATCAAATTTCAGCAAAAAATTTATACCCGGTAAAAACCATTTCTTATTTTTCAGGCCAATTATAAGCTCCACGTCTTACTACTTCCGGCAGAGAACCCCTGAAATCGATCAAGGTTGAAGGTCTATCAGGAGTTCTTCCCTTCCTTGAAATGTAAGCGCCCAATCCCGGAAAGAGTAAAACTATTTCGGATATCCTTGTAAGAGGACGGTCACCACTCCTGTTAACACTTGTGGATATAAGAGGGCCTCCTATTTTATCTATGATATCTCGCAGTTTCCTCTTCGCTGGAATTCTGATAGCTACCGAACTCCGGTCTATTAAAGCGGAGTCAACTGACTTCGCGGCCGGTAATATGGCAGTGAGTGGCGCCGGCCATATTGAAGTTAGAATTTTACGAGAATCCTCTTTCCACGATGAAACCCATCGATCAGCCATATTGATCTCTGAGAAAAGAAGAACAAACCCGCTCTTCTTTCTATTTCCTTTTAGGGTTCGAACCCTTTTCACAGCCGACTGATCTGTAGCCAGACAATGAAATCCGTAAATTGTATCTGTCGGAATTACGGCAATATCCCCTCCGGCAAGAAGATCACAGAGGGGTTTAATCCCGACCGTTTCAATATAACCCCTTAGAGGTTTTTCCATTCTTCCCGCATCTTTCTTATTCTGTCCCTTAAGCTATCATCCCCTATAGCAATTATCTGAGCTGCCAGAATAGCGGCATTTTTTGATCCGGCCTTACCTATGGCCACTGTGGCAACTGGAATGCCCGGCGGCATCTGTACCATAGAAAGAAGAGCATCCATTCCATCAGGTAACCCACTCGGGATGGGAACCCCAATGACGGGCCGCTCGGTAGCAGACGCCACGAAGCCGGGGAGAGCAGCCGCCATACCTGCTCCGGCAATGAAGACCTTCGCTCCACGTTCAACAGCATTTGCAATATACGCGCTGGTTTTCTCTGGATTTCTATGGGCGGATGAAACAACCAACTCAGCATCAAGCCCGAGTTTGTCAAGCTGAGCAAGACAAAATTCCATCACTTTTCTATCAGATTCACTTCCCATTATAACTGCAACTTGAATGTTCTTAGCCATTTATAACTCCTTTCATTGCGATATCCCTTCGTGAAAAAGCGTCAGTAAAACTTATCTGATCCACTCCCTCATAGACCTTCATTAAGGATTCTTCCAGGTTCGGAGCAACAGCCGTTACCCCTAATACCCTACCACCGGAAGTGATAATTTTGTCATTCTTCTTCCCGGTTCCCGCGTGGAAAACGAGACAGCCCGTTTCAATGGCTTTGTCAAGCCCCTTGATTCTATATCCCTTTTTGTATGACCCGGGATACCCACCCGAAGCAAGTACAACACACACAGCCGCATCAGAGCTATTTTGAAAATCAACCGAACCCAAATTCCCTTTTGTTGCCTCAAACATAACCTCAAAAAGATCACTCTCAAAGAGGGGTAATACAACCTGTGTTTCGGGGTCACCAAACCTACAGTTATACTCCAGTACCTTCGGTCCATCCACACTGTTTATAATACCAAAATAGAGTATCCCCGCTCCTTTGATGTTTTCTCTTTTTATTCCGTTAAATGTAGGTTCAATTATTTCTTTTTGAACCTTTCTTCGAAGCTCTTCGGTGTAAACCGGGAGAGGAGCGTATGCCCCCATTCCCCCTGTATTAGGACCGTTGTCTCCGTCATAAGCCCTTTTGTGATCCTGCGATGGTATAAACAGACGGTAATCCTTTCCGTCAAAAACAGTCATAATGGAGATTTCCTGACCGGTGAGAAATTCCTCAATTATTATTCTCTTCCCCGCTTCACCAAACTCCTTTTTCATCATTATTCTGTTAACAGCAGCGCGCGCTTCATCATCATTATTACATATAATAACTCCTTTTCCAGCAGCCAGGCCATCAGCCTTAATCACATATGGAGGATCATTATTTTTCAGGAAGTCCATAGCTCTTGATGAATCATCAAAGACAGAACAGTTGCCTGTTGGTATTCCATATCTTTCCATAAACCCCTTAGCCCATACTTTGCTTCCTTCCAGCCGGGCTCCAGATTCCGAAAACCCGAATATCCTTTGACCCTCAGCTGTAAATTTATCGACAATACCATCAACAAGCGGAGCCTCGGGACCGACAACTGTCAGATCTATCTTTTTTTCTTTGGCAAAGCTCAGAAGATCATCGCTATCCTCAGCTTTAATGGAAACTAATTCAGCGTTTATTTCCATTCCGGCGTTACCCGGAGCGACATATATCTTTTTTACTTCAGGGGATTTGGAAATTTTCCATACAAGTGTATGCTCCCGTCCCCCGGAACCTATTACCAGCACCCTCATTTAAACTCCCTTCATTTCACACTGAACAATCTTTAATTTGAAACGCGAGCGTAAAGATAAACCTTTCCTGTCATTTTACATTTAACATAAATTTCATTTCATTAGAATACGAATTTTCTAAGAGATCGAACTCAGAACAAAATGAGCGAATTAAAACCGTTTAATTCTGACAACTGGCTTAGTGCAGAAAAACAAAATATATTGTCAAGTCCCCGGGTTAATCAGGATAAATATGAGTGCCGACTTTCCCCTTGCAGGCATCAAGCAGGTAAGAAGCATGAGAAATAATGGCTTCCTCACCACCTGATTCCAAAAATTCTATGGCTGCTCTTACTTTTGGCCCCATACTTCCCGCTGGAAATTCATATCCCTTGTATAGTTTGGTTAACTCTGAAAGTGCAATTTTCCCAAGCGGTTTCTGATCTGGTTTCCCATAGTTTATATATACCTGATCAACATTCGTAAGTATGATAAGCCTATCCGCTTTTACATCTTCAGATAGAACAGAAGCAGCTCTGTCCTTATCAATCACAGCTTCAACCCCTTCGAGGCCGCCTTCTCTTCTAACTACCGGAATTCCACCGCCACCAACAGCAATCACCACTACATCAAGATTAAGGAGCTTCGAAATAATCGGCGCTTCGATAATCTCAAGAGGTGTGGGACTCGGCACAACACGTCTGAATCCCCGGCCTTCCGCATCTTCTTTCATTATCCAGTTTTTTTCTTTCTCAATAGCTCTTTTTTCTTCACTCGAATAAAATGGGCCAATAGGCTTTGTAGCATTTTCAAACGCGTCATCATCTCCCGCAACCCTAACTTGTGAAATAATAGATACAACTTCTTTTTCAAGCCCTTGGCTCTTAAGTTCGTTTCCAAGAATCTGCTGAATCATATATCCTATTCCGCCCTGCGAATCAGCGCCGCAGACATCAATAGGCATTGGCGGAATATGATCTTTTACAGCCTCGCCTCGTTCAATAATATTGCCGACGATAGGCCCATTCCCATGAGTAAGAATAACCTTTCTCCCGACTTTAATAAGGGAACAAACCTGCTTCATTGTTTTTCTGGTGACTTCTCTCTGCTGCTCTATAGTACCCTCTCCATCAGCGGGCAGGATAGCATTTCCGCCAAGCGCTATAACATCAATACCAGTCTTCAAAACAACCTCCAAAAATAGAGCTCCCTGGCGAAAGTTATTGGCTCCCGCCAGGGAATCAAATTTACCTTTTTTATAAAATTACAGGACTTCTCTTATAAGTTCCAAAGCTCTATTAAGTTTCTCTTGTGAATTAGCGTATGAGAACCTCAAATAATCTTCACCATAACTCCCGAAACTCGTACCACTAAGCCCCGCAACACCAGCTTTATCAAGGAGATATTCTTCGATCTCTTTTGATTTTTTACCGGTGCCGGTTATATTCGGAAAGACATAAAAAGCGCCCTTCGGTTTGAGACATTTAAATCCAGGCAACTCGTTGAGTCCTTTAACAAACATGTCTCTTCTCGCTTTGAATTCAGCCATCATTTTACGGGATTCATCCTGAGGACCCGTAATAGCTTCAATACCTGCTTTTTGTATAAAACTGGCTGTGCAGGAATTACTATTTGTCTGAATCTTAGCAATCTGCCCGGCGAGTTCTTCCGGCATGGAAGCATATCCCAATCTCCAACCCGTCATCGCGTATGTTTTCGAATGTCCCTCCAGAAGAATAGTTCTATCCATAACTTCAGGATAGTCATATATACTTACATGTTTTCCATCATAAACCATCTTGCTGTAAACTTCGTCGCTTAGAATCCACGCATCATACTTAACAGCCAGCTCAGCAACACCCTTCATATCTTCCGGCGTCAGGCTTCCACCTGTCGGGTTATGGGGAGAATTTATAATAATTAACTTGGTTTTTTCGTTAACGATTTCTTTCATCTCGCCAAGATCAAAGGAAAATTCTTTTTCTTCTCTAAGGGGAATGGGGACCGGTTTAGCACCCACAAAATTAATAACCGACTCATAGATAGGAAATCCAGGGTTTGGATAAATAACCTCATCTCCGGCATTAACAAGCGCCAGGATTGAAAAGAAAAGAATTGGTTTCGCCCCAGGAGTTACAACAATATTTTCCGGGCCAATATTAACATCACGGTCTTTATTGATAAAATCCGCAAAAACCTTTCTGGTTTCAGGCATTCCGGCAGATGGTCCATAATGTGTAAATCCATCATTCAATGCCTTAATCGCGGCATCGATAATATTTCTTGGTGTATCGAAGTCAGGCTCTCCGATTTCCAAGTGAATGATTTCACGTCCTTCCGCCTCCATTTTGTTCGCTTTCGAAAGTACTTCAAAAGCGGTCTCGGTTCCAAGCCGGTTCATTCTTTCAGCCAGCATATATCCTCCAATCTCAAGAATAGTATTTATCAATGAGTTAACCATCACAAAACGCGATTGAGTAGAAAGATAACAATCCCTCTCCAATCAGCATCTGCCACGCCTCAAAGGGCTGACACTACATTCAGTATATTACCGATTCGTATGCTTTTTGTCAATGTTTGTAATTATTAAAGCGTGTGGGCAAGCTATATTACGGGATAGTATTATTGTTATCTCTTTTTCACGAGCTGAGCGATCTCTCTTCTGACTTCCTCCCTGATCTGCCCCCCCCTACTGCTCGCTAACTTCTGAAGTGTCATACCGTCAACATATTTTACATGCATAAACTTTCGAAGAGAACTTATAGGTATCTTTGCCGGGTTCATCAATAGAGTCAGTGGAACATTCTTGTTCGCGAACCCGGTGTACAGGTCTCTTCTTCCCGCTATAAGAGAAAGTACACTTGTGGACTTGCATCTTAAAGCAATAAGCGACACAATTCCGGGTTTACCGGAGATTTTAGGATTGTTCAACAAACTGGTCAGAAAGGTGTTATTATCAATATATGACAGAATAAGAGATTTATACCCCACTGAAGATTTTTCTACAGGCTCTGACCAATCGAAGTCGATAGGTACATCAAAATCTCCGACAAAGAGATCACTTCGAATAGATTCAAGGGTTACTTCAAGAAGATTGTCCTGAACATTAAATCCCGGGATATCAAGCAATTCTTTATCAATCTTGCCCGACGACATCAATAATTTCAGCTTTCCTTTTCCTGCTGACCGAACAAAGTGATACAAACAACTTAGTATATCGACTTTCAAACTTGAACGACTCAAAACCGGATGCTGAAATATCGACCTAAGTACTGACGTTCCAACCCTAATTTGAGGATATGAGTGTGCTTTGACAATCTGGAATTCAAATAGATCCGCCAGCAGCCTCCCGGCTTCGGATTTTTTCAGAGAATCAACTATACCTTCCCACTGATTCTCCAGCCTGTTTCGAATAAGGAGGGTCGAACCCGCGGAAAGACTAACCGGCATCTCAAGCACTTTTTTTATCCACTTAATCTCCTCACTCTCATTCATCAACTCCGTTAACAAGCGATTATGTGCTTCAGGATTTATTGAAGCTACAATCCGGCTGATTCTTAAACGTCTCCCCTCTAATTCCGCCATTATTCTCTCTCGTATCGCTTTACCCCATCGTTCATCAGGATCAGCCAATGCCTTCCTTACATTTCTTTCCCAACGCATCCATGGTTTTTTCGCGTCGGAAGAACCCGGCAACGGGTATGAACCGGAAAGAAATAATATCTTTTTCCTGAACCATACTTCCTTTTCTGTTAGATCCTTTCCGCTAATTTCCTTATTTTCAATTTTCTGCATAATACGTTTCAAACTAAAGAAATCAGCATACTCTTCGACAATAGCATCGATAGGCTCTACGGCTGTTAATATAGTATAAAAGATCTGTATCCCGGCAGGTTCGCCACTGACTGCAAGTGAGGCAATATAAATAATATCACGTGAAGGATTATCGGAGATTGACAAAAAATCGGCAACCCCTTCAAGCCTCTTGTAGAAACTTGGCACCAGGGCTATTTCATTGAGCCTGTTTTTTTCTGTCTGCTCGATATCAATCCCGGATAATTCATCAAGACACCCGGCAAATGGCATATCCGGAGGAAAAGATATTATCCCGCATCTCTCCGTTTTGTACTCATACGATATGCCAAGTTTTGCTCCCATGCTAATCCATTTAATGCATGAATAGTTCCAATTATTCAGTAAAATACTACAATTCCATAATTAGCTGGATTGTCATATAGATTTTACTCGTTGAATCAACTGAGAAAAGTGTGTGAAATATTGTATTTTTCCAGGAAATCTCTAATCC
>DAOWMJ010000098.1 GCA_030643145.1 Candidatus Latescibacterota bacterium
GGAAACTGCAGCGGTATTACAGCAGGCGGACTGGCAAATGTCTCCGGCGGAGACTGCCAGGGCATCTCGATCGGCGGGTTGGCAAATGTCTCTGATGGAAACTGCAGCGGCATAACACTCGGCGGACTGGCAAATGTCTCGGACGGAAACTTCCAGGGCATCTCGATCGGCGGACTGGCAAATGTCATCGATGGAAACTGTAGCGGCATAACACTCGGCGGACTGGCAAATGTCTCGGACGGAGACTTCCAGGGTATCTCGATCAGAGGGTTGGCAAACGTCTCTGATGGAAACTGCAGCGGTATAACACTCGGCGGGATTGTAAATCACTCTTCCAAGTCATTGTCCGGCATAAGCTTCAGTGGTTTTTTGACAAACGCCAAAGAATCGATTTCAGGTATTTCTCTAAGCGGCGGATCTATACAGTCGGAAGGCGATATTTGCGGTATCTCGATAGGGATTATTGCGGGGGGGTCATTCGATTTAGAGGATGAAATCGATATAAAATTATACGGCATAAAAGCCGCCAACGCGAAATGGCTCACAATTCACGGAATCTCTATTGACATTGAAAACCAAATTAAAGGCTGCGCGATAAGTGGCATATATACCACGTCAAAGGAAATAAAAGGGATCAATGTTTCGGGTATATACACCAGGACCCAAAATCTCTACGGTATTTCAACATCTTCTGTTAACTATTACGACAATCTTCAGGTCGGTCTTTCTGTCGGCATTTTCAACTATGCTGAAAAGCTCTCCGGTGTTCAAATCGGGCTTTTGAATATAGCGAAGAATAATCCAGGGTGGGCGCGCTATCTTCCCATTTTAAACGTTCACATTGATTAACCTAAAAGTTGCCTGATCCCGGACATACAACAAGCCGCTCATGGTATCACCGTCACAAGAAGATTCTTTTGTTCATTTAATTCATTATTACTTGACAGATCCGACAAAAAGTCTTTCTTATAAAAACTATGTCAAGTCATATTACAGTATGCCTGATTTATGGTGCCTATTAAGGAATAGATTGTCGGTCTATTCCAAGGCACAGAAAATTTTAAGAACTAATGTGCTTTTCCTTTATTTTCTTTAAATTTTTAAGAGGAGATGAAGCAAAATGACAAAAAACAAACTCAAAAAGATGAAAAAAAAAGAACTTCTGGAACTTGCCGAATCAAAACGCCTTCTTGTCTCAACCAGAATGCTCAAAGCGGATTTGATCGACACAATCTATGATTATTTCGTATCCGGCGAAATCAAAACCACTTCGAAAACGGCCCGTCCAAAGAAAAAGACACGCGCGAAACAACGTTCCTCCGCAAAGAAAACAAGCGGAAAGAAATCAAAGAAACCCTCTAATCCTCCAGTCGCATCAACAGCGGACAAAAACAACCGTACTATCAGGCAAAAGGCTGTCGCTGGAAAATATCACCTGACAAAAGGATCGTCCCGCGATTTGTTAAAGAGCGAAACTTTAAATTTACCGGAATATGATGTAACCCGAATTGTGTGTATGATCCGTGATCCACACTGGATATTCACTTACTGGAAAATATCGTTAGAGCAGTATGATGATTTGAAAAAGATGTTTGGCCCCTTCTTGTCCGGTTGCAAATTAATTCTACGTGTTTATGATTATTCGTATAGCCCGCGAAAAAAGAAATATTTCGATATCGAAATACCGGACGATTCCAACAATTGGTATATCTATGTATCACAAAAAAATAAATACAGAGTAGGAATCGGGATGATTTCTCCAGAGGGCGTTTATAAAGAAATCGCCATTTCAGATATTATTGAAACTCCACCCGAAGGAGTAAGCGAGTACAGCGATGAAAAATGGACTATTCCGGACTTTACTTTCAATCAAATCCTCACCGCTTCCGGAGAGCTGAAGAAAAGCCTTAGTTCTGAAGAATATCTGAAAACAGAGTCCTCCTCCGCTTTCAATTCTGAAGCTGTCTCATCGTTCAGCGACGCGGACATCGACACTGAAGTGGAATTACCCCCTTCCATAAAAATGGAACTTGTTGTTTACGGCACCTCTGGCGACGACTCCCGGATCAGTTTGCTTGGAAAAGAAATTGAGACAAACGAAGATGGTTCTTTTTCCATTCGAATGTCGCTACCGGAAGGTGAGCTTGAGCTTCCAATAAAATTAACTTCTTCTGATGGCAAGTGGGAAAAGATAGTCAAAACCCGCATTGAAACAAGAAAATCATAAAGGGCGCGGTCTTTATATGAGTAATGATCATAAAGGTTATCTCAGCCTCGTATTACATGCCCATCTTCCTTATGTCAGGCATCCTGAGCATAAAAGTTTCCTGGAAGAAGACTGGTTTTATGAAGCGCTAACAGAAACATATATCCCTCTTCTCGATATGTTCGACAGACTGAAGAACGAAGGAGTGGATTTTCGTCTGACTATGTCGTTGACCCCACCCCTGCTCTCAATGATGTCCGATCCTTTACTGCAAAACAGATATATCCGGCATCTGGACAAACTGATAGACCTGACCCGGAATGAGTTGATCCGCACTCAATTGATACCGGATCTTCATACTCTCGCGAAGATGTACCACGACACTTTTAACCGTTGCCGAAATATTTTTGTGGATAAACACGGAAAAGACCTCATCGCAGCTTTTAGATTCTTTCAGGATTGCGGGAACCTGGAAATTCTGACATGCGGCGCGACACACGCCTTTATGCCCCTTGTGAAAAACCAGAAAGTCGCCGGCGCACAGATTAAGATCGCCGTCAATCAGTATAAAAAATTCTTCGGGAGGAATCCGCGGGGGATATGGCTCGCGGAATGCGGCTACACGCCGGGACTGGAAGATATCCTCAAGGATGCCGGAATCAAATATTTCTTCACCGATTCCCACGGTATACTTCACGGTGAGCCAAAACCCCGCTATGGCGTCTTCGCCCCCGTTTGCTGCCCTAATGGCGTTGCCGTTTTCGGCCGCGACAAAGAATCGTCGAAACAGGTCTGGAGCGCGAGGGAGGGGTACCCGGGAGACTATCAGTATCGGGATTTTTACAGAGATGTGGGGTTCGATTTAGATTACGATTACATCAAACCCTATCTTCACGGCGATGGTAACAGAATCGGCCTGGGAATAAAATATTTCAGAATCACCGGAAAAAACAACACAAAACAACTCTATAATCCAATTCTGGCCAGGGAAAAAGCCGCAATGCATGCCGGCAACTTTATGTTCAACAGAGAAAAACAGATTGAACACCTTGAGGGTTTTTTAGGAATTAATCCTATAATTGTTTCCCCCTACGATGCTGAACTCTTCGGCCACTGGTGGTATGAAGGCCCTCTATGGCTGGAATTTTTAATGAGAAAATTGCATTTCGACCAAAGTTCCATCATCCCTGTAACTCCGTCTGAATACCTGCAAAAAAGATCAAAACTACAGATAATTAAACCGTCCATGTCTTCCTGGGGCCACAAAGGATATAGTGAAGTATGGCTAAATGGAAGCAATGACTGGATTTACCCCCACCTA
Organism: Candidatus Latescibacterota bacterium; assembly: GCA_030643145.1. Lineage (GTDB taxonomy): Bacteria > Krumholzibacteriota > Krumholzibacteriia > Krumholzibacteriales > WJIX01 > JAGHBT01. Next base: position 3,528 of record DAOWMJ010000098.1, read on the forward strand.
CATATTATGGGTGACAGAATGGTTGAGCTCGCCGGCAGATTTCCCCTCGCGGAGGGCTTGCTGAAACGAGCTCTGAATCAGGCCGCGCGGGAACTTCTTCTCGCTCAAAGCAGCGACTGGGCATTCATTATGAAAACCGGCACAATGGTCGAATATGCTCACAAGAGAACAAAAAGCCACATATCTCGTTTTGACAAATTATACAATTATATTCTTTCATCGAGTATAAATGAACCATGGCTTACAGAAATAGAGAGGCGCGATAACATATTTCCCGATATTGATTATATGATATACTCCACATATAAGGAATAGTGTGAAAGAAAAGCTTGATAAGAAACACCTGATTATCCACGGGCACTTTTATCAGCCCCCCAGAGAAAATCCATGGACTGAAAGAATAGACAGACAGGAAAGCGCCGCTCCGCACCATGACTGGAACGAGAGAATAACACGGGAATGTTATCTTCCAAACTCCTGCTCCCGGCGTCTCGATAGTTTCGGAAGAATCAAAAACCTGGTAAATAACTATACACGTTTGAGCTTCAACTTCGGGCCGACCCTTTTTAGATGGTTAGAGAAGTATCATCCTGAACTTCATAGAGATATTATACACGCCGACAGACTTAGCATGAAACTCAATAACGGACACGGTAATGCTATCGCTCAGGTTTATAACCACATTATAATGCCCCTTGCTTCGAGGCGTGACCAGAAAACGCAAATACTCTGGGGTGTTCGTGATTTTAAACGTTGTTTCGGACGGGACCCCGAGGGCATCTGGCTCGCGGAAACAGCAATTAATCAGGTAACCCTTGACATTCTAATTGAATCGGGCTTTCGTTTTATTATTCTTTCTCCCCATCAGGCGGAGAAATTCCGTCCCCTTAAACTTAAAGAAAAACCGAAATGGAAAAATGTGTCCGGAGGCACTATCAGGACAGGCTTCGTTTACCGTTGTCATAGCGGCAAAGTAAAAGCTAAAAACAATTATATCGACATATTCTTTTATGACGCGAAACTGTCTGAAAATATAAGCTTCAATCATCTCCTTAGAAATGGAGACATTCTTTCCGATGCTATTGACTCGTCCTACGAGCGCTGCGGGAATGATCTCGTAACTATCGCTACCGATGGAGAGATTTATGGACATCACGAACCGTTCGCGGATATGGCTCTTGCCTATCTTATTGAAAGTTCCGCGGAAAAACATAATTTAACAATTACAAATTTTGGCGCTTACCTCGATACTCACGAGCCCGAATTCGAAGTCAAACTGAAAAGAGGCAAAAATAATCTGGGTACCGCCTGGTCGTGTTCACATGGTGTAGGCCGGTGGAAAGAAGACTGCGGCTGCAATGTAAACTCGCCAGCCGATTGGAATCAAAAATGGAGAGAACCCCTCAGAGATTCTCTAAATACCCTACGAGACAGCCTTGCCGACATTTTCAAACACGAGGGAGACAAACTGCTGCGGGATCCATGGAAAGCCCGTGACGATTATATTGTCGCCATGAATAGCGGAACAGCGGATGAAAGAGAAAAATTCCTGGCAGGTCATTCCAAAAAATCCCTTTCGCGAAAAGAAAAAATAACCGCTTTAAAAATCCTTGAATCCCAGCGAAACGCCATCTTTATGTTTACATCGTGCGGATGGTTCTTTGACGATATTTCGGGGCTGGAGTCTGTTCAGCTTCTCAAATACGCCGCGAGGGCGATCGAGCTCGTTGGGGAAAAATACAGCCGCAAACTTGAAGATGAATTTCTCTCCGAATTGAGTAAGGCGAAAAGCAATCTTCCAGATACCGGAACGGGCGCGAACATATATCAAGCCAAAAAGAAATTTTCATCAACTACTCCGTCATTCATTGCCGGCCAATATGTTATATCTTCTCATCTATCATGTCCCGAAGCCTCTCCTGAAATCTTCGGCTACTCCTTTAACGAACTCGATTCTTATTCCAAAGAAGGCGGCGAAGGCACAATTCATTCCGGGTTCCTCGAAATAGAATCATCTCCTATCCCGGAAGTGTTTAAGTTTGGATATTTTCTAATGCTGAAAGAGGATGTTCAGGTTATATGCCTCCTTAAAGAATTTGAAAATATTGAGGGATTTAAAAAGATCAAAAAAGAAATAATGACTCTTCCTTCTAACAGTAAAAGAAAAGATGTTCTGCAATTCGCCGTGGAACATTTCGGGGGCCATGTCTTCTCTATCAGAGATTTGTTCCCTGAAGACAGCGACACAATCCTGACAACGATATCGGATCACAAGCTTAAGTCCCTCGAAACGATGCTGAAAGACATTTATATCAAAAACAGGGAATTTTTGCGCCTCCTCAGCGAGACATCCTTAACTCCCCCGCAGAGCATACTCATTCCCGCCCGCACCTACCTCGAAAGATCCCTCTCTCATGAGCTTAAAATCTGGCAAAAATCCCTCCTCCCCGAAGGGATCCAAGGAATAAGAAAAGTGACGTCAGACGCTTCCTATTACGGAATAGATATCGATAAAAGCGCAGTATCAAAAACATTTTCACAATTCCTCCTGGAAAATGTTAAAAGACAGAAGGAAAGACTGATCGCCGCGGAATCAGAAGCGATGATCCAGTTTGTTAACTTTTGCAGTGAGATTGATGTTGAAATTGAAACCCAGATGATACAGAACGAGATATTTGCTATCTTAAATAGCACGCTGCGAAAAGAGCTAAAGGCGATTAAATCCCTCTCGAAGCGAAGCGGGAAAGATCTGAATCCTGTAACCCAATTCCTTAGGCTTGCCGAAAGATTCAACTTTAACGCCGATAGGTGGAAAGAACTCCTTTAATAAACCCACCGGTTTATATTATACTCTACTTTGCCTTTATTTTGTTGGACAGGTGTTAAATTCCGGGAGTTTAGAATGAATCGGGAGGAAGCGAAAAAAAGGATAGAAACTCTTTGTGACGAAATAAATAAATTTGATTATCTCTATTATATTAAAAACAATCCTGAAATCCCGGATGAAAAATACGACAAGCTTAGAGGGGAACTCTCTGAACTGGAAAGGCTCTATCCCGAGTTTACCACTCCGGATTCACCGAGCCAACGCGTTGGGGCTGTTCCGCTTGGCGAATTCGCGTCCGTAAATCATATCAGCCCTATGCTGAGCCTTGCCTCAACGGCAAACCCTGAAGAAATAAGAGAATTCGATTCCAGAATGAAACGTCTTTGCGGGATTTCCAATATTATATACACGGCGGAACCCAAATTCGACGGACTCTCAATTGAACTTGTATATGAAAATGGCTTACTCGCGCGCGGCTCTACAAGAGGAGACGGAAGATCAGGAGAGAATATTACTCCAAACATCAAAACAATCCCTTCGATCCCTCTCAAATTGAGAATGACTGACGCGCCTCCTCTGGTCTCTGTCAGAGGGGAAGCAATTATGCTCCTTAAAGACTTCCAGAAACTTAACGGCAGAATGATTGAAAAGGATGCCCCCGCCTTTGCCAACCCCCGAAACGCCGCCGCGGGCTCTCTTCGCCAGCTCGATTCCAGGATTACAGCCCGGAGACCGCTTACGTTCTACGGCTATGAAATAATGTTTATAGAAAGTCTTAGCCATCCATCCTCGCACACTGAAGAACTAAATCTCTTAAAGGAATGGGGATTCAATGTCTATTCCCATTACCGGTTTTGCGAAGATATTGAAGAAGCTATTGATTTTCACGCTTATCTTTCAAGCAAAAGGGATACGCTCCCCTTCGAAATAGATGGAGTTGTAATCAAGATCAATTCAAAA
>DAOWMJ010000246.1 GCA_030643145.1 Candidatus Latescibacterota bacterium
ATTCAAATTCCACGATTGCCCTAACCCATAATTAAAATGCCCCATGTAATAACCGATACTTTGCGACTGATTCCCGTTTGACGCGAATGAAACTCCCATCGAACTTTTAAAACCAAGACCGGGGATATGGATAAACCCATCTGTAACAGAATTATTCAGGTAATCGGAAAAGACACTTGTCTCCAGATTTCTGTTCTGGGCATTCGCGCTAACAGAAAAGAAACATGTCAGAAATAGACCTAGTAACAGCAATCGGATCTTCATACCAGTCTCATTTCTGTTTATGAAGTAATTCCCGCACCTTTTCCTTCAAGGGCTCAAGGTCAACAGATTTCACTATATACGCGTCAGCTGCCCATGTCTTGAAATCCTCTTTATAGACCGAGTATGCTGAATTTATTATAATGGGAATATCCTTTCGGCGATCTACTATTTGAACAAGAGCGTCAATTCCGCTCTCATCCCCAAGTTTAATGTCGAGAATAATAATATCCGGCGAATCCCCTTCCACACAATCAATAGCACCTTTTATATCAGCGGCACATACCACATCGTATCCTTCGTCCTTCAATTCTTCTTCATACAGTTTTCTGACATTAGTCTCGTCATCTACAACCAATATTCTAGCCATCTCTCACCTCTTTAAACCCAGTTAACCACTCTTATCCCTTATTCAATAGTCGTCATAAAATGCTGACTGGTCAAGTATTTTTTATTATTATTTTCAGGAAATGCTATTCAATTGATATATCAAGAATTATTTGCAGATTTGAATCTGTCTCAATATCATCATGCGATAATTTGACAGGTATTACTATTCTATTTTCAGATTCATCTAAACCGGCGCTTGCTTCCCTACTCTCTTCTGCGGGGGCGGGGATTCTCCCCTGCTGAGCCAGTTTTTCAAGGGGATCATTTATAAATTCCGTGGCAACGGCGCTATTCTGCTTTTCTCTTTCCCCCAGGGATGCGTTTTCTTTTTCTTCTGAAAGTTCCACCACATGACCATAATCCTCATACCCTTCCCTGGATGATTCAAGTTCAATACTATCATCCTCGCTAAGCACGCTGTCGACAAACTCAGAGACAGACTCATGCTCCTCTTTTGTCTCCTCTGCGCTATTATTTAAAGACTCACTTTCACCTGTCCCTGAGTTAATATCATCCACTAGAAGATCGGGTACAACTTCAGCATCAACATCTATTTTTTCTACAATATTTCCGGTATCTTGTGTTGTTTCCGGTGCATTTAATTCATCTTTTTCAATATTTTTCTCTACTTGCCTGAAAACAAGCCCCACAATTGATTCAAATGTTTCATATACTCCCCCGCCTTTCACCGCAACCGCTTCGAAAGATTGATTATTATATTTGTTTAAATCTCTCTCCATTATTTCTCTGCTCATAGAATTTCTGACATCCTGCTTGTTATATTGAAGAACCCAGGGAATTTTGGAAAGGCTCTTCCCCAGTTGATTAAGATTATCCTCAAGATTCGCAAGACTTTCCAGGTTGTCATTCATTTTGTCCGGTGAAGAATCGGCAACAAAAACAATAGCGTCAACATCTTTCAAAACAAGCTTTCGTGTAGCATTGTAATAAACCTGTCCCGGCACAGTGTAAATAAGAAATTTCACCATCATGCCATTAATCTTATCAATCTGGATGGGAAGAAAATCGAAGAAGAGAGTGCGATCGGTCCTGGTTTTCATAGAAACCATTTTGCCCTTGTTTCCTTTTGGCAATTTGGAATAGATATGTTCAAGGTTGGTTGTTTTCCCGCTTAATCCGGGACCATAATAAACAATCTTAACATTTATTTCTCCGCCTCTGATATTATAAACAGCCATATTTTTATTCCTTTATAGTTTCCACCGGGGCAGCTTCCATTTACAGTCTCCGTACTGTTGAAGCAGAACCGGAGTAGATTAATGTTTCTAGAACAAGGGTGTATGAACCATTACTAACTGAGGAAACTTACACCCCGGTTGTTTTCATGGTGCCGCAAGGAACATGCCATAATATTGCGTGGTTGTATTTTGGAACTTACGTTATGACAAGGAGTTATACAACGTTAACTTAAGCGCTGCACACCGTCTGACGCAAACCGCATAAGAGCCTCTTAAAATGCATAGTAGAATAATAAGATCCGGGGATCGCCCGCAAATATTCTTAAGGTGCCACGGCATTCCATAACAAGTCATACTCATTGCCCTTATTTGGGCCATATACCCGTATATAATAGATCCCGTTTGAAGGAACAACAAAACTGATACTCTCAACATTAGTGGTCGAGTTCGAATAGGATAACACATTATCCTCAATATCAATCAGCTCTATATCAATGTTCCCCAAATAATGGGTAAACTCGCAAGTAACTTCCACAAGAGTATTGCCGGAACTAACACTGATTTTGTACCAGTCATCATCCCACTGTTGCCCCATACCGTCAATCAACGCAAGTTTTCTACCCGCGTCAGCGGTAAAATCATAGGCGCCGGTGCGAGAATCATTCGGTTCATAGTTGTCATCTTCCCACGGCACATAATCAATAATTGCTTCGAAACAATCGAGTCTTACCACAGGCGCGTAATCAGCCTCCGCTGTAATTTCTTTTTCCCATCGGATATAGAACTTTGAAACAGGTCGTCCTTCTTTATCTCTAATGACAACCGCACCATTGCTTTTAACGGAAAGATCGTGCTTTCCGGGAGAAATATACAGCAAAGCTGCTTCATCCGAGGAAATAAATCCAAGTGGAAGAGTATCGTGATCGATATGAATATATAACCCTATGGGGAAACAATTCTGTCCTTCAA
>DAOWMJ010000219.1 GCA_030643145.1 Candidatus Latescibacterota bacterium
AATCAGATAACTATATAACATGTCATAGCGTTTGAGCAGAGATAAAGGCCGGCTCTTCTGATTGGCATAAACTAACCCTGGCAAGTGTGTCATGGATAATTGAATCAAATATTAAGAATATTTTCAATATAATAGGGAGGTCACTTTGGCGATTACAATAAATGGTTCCGGTTTGACAATTGAGAAAGTGGTAAGGATAGCCCGGCATGGAGAAAAGGTAGAGCTCGCCGATGATGCTCTCGAAAGGATTAAAAAATGTCGAGCTATGCTTGAAAAGAAGATAGAAGCCGGGGAGATAATGTATGGAGTAAATACAGGTATTGGTGAATTCTCAGAGGTCGTTCTAAATGACGACCAGGTAGAAGCCTTTCAAAAATATCTTGTCTATAATCACGCGGCGGGAATTGGCGATCCAGCACCGATTGAATATGTAAGAGGAGCAATGGCCGGTAGAATTAATGTTCACGCTCATGGCAACTCGGGATGCAGGCCGATAATAACCCAGACGCTCATTGAAATGTTGAACAAGGGGGTAACACCCTTTATATGTCAGAAGGGTTCGGTCGGCGCGAGCGGCGATCTAGCTCCGATGTCGCAGATTGCTCTCCTTTTGCTCGGTGAGGGTGAGGCCTATTACAAAGGTGAATTACTGAGCGGCAAGGAAGCAATGGACAAAGCCGGAATTGAGATCCCAGGTTTAAAGGCGAGAGATGGACTGGCGACGATTAATGGTTCCAATGTATTAACCGCGATGAGCGCTATTATGTTGTATGATACACAGCGGTGGCTGAAGCAGACCGAGATTGCGGCTTCGATGTCTCTCGAAGCGCTTAAAGCAAATATGAAACCATACAGTCCCCAGCTTCATGAAGTTCGGGGGTTTAAAGGAGCTATCAGGTGTGCCGCGTCGATTAGAAGGCTTGTTGAAGGTGGAGATCTGGTAAATGAAAAGGTGAAGTGTAAGGTGCAGGACGCCTATTCAATGCGTTCTACCCCTCAGGTTATTGGAGCCGCGCATGACGCTGTGGAATTCGCGGTGAAACAGGTTGAGATAGAACTTAACGGGGTTGGAGACAACCCGGTTTTCTTCCCTGAGGAGGATTTGCAGATATCGGGAGCAAATTTTCAGGGTTCACCCGTTTCTCTTCCTATGGATATGATTGGCGCGGCGGTTACGATGGTTAGCGTTATGTCGGAAAGAAGAATGAACAGGTTAAATAACCCCGCGCTGAGTGTCGGGCTTCCGGCCTTTCTTACAGAAGGCGCCGGTATGTTCTCCGGATTGATGCTCAGTCAGTATACAGCCGATATGCAAATTGTTGAACAAAGAATACTTTCAACTCCCGCATCAATACAGTCGATTCCGGCTGCCGCTGATCAGGAGGATTTTGTTTCAATGGGAATGAATACTGCGATCAAAAATTTCCAGATATTGGATAATGCATACGGCATTCTTGGAATCGAATTTATGGCAGCGGCCCAGGCCCTCGACTTCCGCAAGTTCAAGTTTGGTAATGGAGTAACCAAGGCCAAGGAAGTAATTAGAAAATATGTTGCCTTTCTTGATGTTGACAGGCCACTTTACCCGGACCATACAAAAATGAAGGAGCTTGTAAAATCGTGCGAGATACTTGAAGAGGTGGAGAAAGAAGTAGGAAATCTCGGCTAAAAGATTTTATTAAACAGTATTAAAGGATAAGAGTGACGTTATGGATGCTGCTATTCAATGGATTAAAGTTAATTTAGGGGTCAGCCCTGAGATACAGAGCAAATTCTTTTTATCCGTTGTGTTAATACTTGCTATCTGGGTTATTCGTCAAATAGCGTTGAGGATAGCATATAAACGGGTGGATGAAATAAGAGGCCGCTATCAGTGGCGGAAAATGTCGGGTTACATTGCCGTATTTTTCGCTGTGCTGCTGATAGGCAGGATCTGGATAGAGGGACTGCAGACATTGATGACATTTATGGGGATTATGTCCGCGGGACTTGTCTTGGCGCTCAAAGATCCGATAGTTGATCTTGCAGGGTGGATATTTATTGTATGGCGTCGCCCGTTTGAATCAGGAGACCGCATCCAGATTGGGGAATCTACCGGAGATGTTGTGGATATCAGAGTATTTCAGTTTTCTCTTATCGAGGTAGGAAACTGGGTTGACGCTGATCAATCCACAGGGAGAATAATCCATATTCCGAATGGGATGCTTTTTACAAAGGCGCTCGCGAACTATAGCGCGGGGCTCGAGTATATATGGAATGAAATTCCGGTGCTCGTTACATTTGAGAGTGACTGGGAGAAGGCAAAGAAGATTCTTTTCGAAGTAGGCACAAAACACGCCGAGCATTTAGCGAATGCCGCCCGCAAACAACTGAATAAAATGAAAGGCAGATTTCTTATTCACTACGAGAAACTAACTCCCACAGTATATACTGCGGTAAAGGGGAGTGGAGTTATGCTGACAATACGTTATATGTGTGATCCCCGAAGGCGAAGGGGGAGTGAGGAAGAAATATGGGAGGATATCCTTCACCGCTTTGCCGAGCACGAAGATATAACTTTTGCCTATCCGACTCAACGGATATTCAGCGGGTATTTCGACGGAAGAAAAAGCGAACTTGAAGAATCGTGATTAATTAGTAATATGTCCTTCTATTAATCGTAATAAAACCTCTTGATAGAAAAGAGGATTATGAATTAGGATTAATGTAGGCGTTGCTCTTTGGGGTTGTCCGCGAATGACGATTGACACCGGCGGCCTTTCTTCGCTTTTAAAACGGTAGTGTGGTTTGGGCAGGCGTGTAGTGTTTCCCCGCCCTGTTTTCGCGTTTCACATACAAAAAGATTAAGCTGTTCGGCTAAGTGGAGGTGAGGATGATGTGTTCAAGGGATGCAAGGCTGTGGCTAAACCTTCTATCGATTGAAGGGATAACTGTTCCAACGTGGATAAAGCTTGGTCAGCGTATTTCACTTGAAAAAATGTCCGGCATGCTCGAAGAGAAGGTTGGACGAAGGGAACTTGGCAGACTTATTGGGGGAAGAGTCGGTAGGATTGACAAACGATTTGTAGAGAAACAGCTTAGCGCTGTTGAGAATGGAATGTGCCGCATTTTTGCAATATCGGATAGAGATTATCCCTCTCTATTGGCAGAGATTCAATATCCTCCACCCGTGATTTTCTGCAAGGGAGACATATACAGGTGTAACAAACCGAGTATATCTATTGTGGGTTCAAGAAGCTGCAGTAGAAGGGGTCAGCTTATGGCAAAGCGCCTTGGGAGGAATCTATCTGAGAGAGGCGTAGTTGTAGTAAGTGGGATGGCCCGAGGAATTGACACCGCGGCTCATGAAGGAGCGCTTGAAAAGGATGGTGGTACCATTGCTGTTCTTGGATGTGGAATTGATATTGCCTATCCTCCCGAAAATTCATCTCTGGCGATTGATATATCCAGGAAG
>DAOWMJ010000024.1 GCA_030643145.1 Candidatus Latescibacterota bacterium
ATTAAACCACATGCTCCACCGCTTGTGCGGGCCCCCGTCAATTCCTTTGAGTTTCAACCTTGCGATCGTACTCCCCAGGCGGGGCACTTAATGCATTAACTCCGGCACGGAAGGGGTCGATACCTCCCACACCTAGTGCCCATCGTTTATGGCTAGGACTACCGGGGTATCTAATCCCGTTTGCTACCCTAGCTTTCGTTCCTCAGCGTCAGTTACAGGCTAGAAAGCCGTTTTCACCACCGGTGTTCTTCTTGATATCCACGCATTTCACCGCTACACCAAGAATTCCGCTTTCCTCTCCTGTCCTCAAGTCAAGTAGTTTCAAAGGCAATTTAGCGGTTAAGCCGCTAGATTTCACCTCTGACTTTCAAGACAGCCTACGAACCCTTTATGCCCAGTAAATCCGAATAACGCTCGCTCCCCCCGTATTACCGCGGCTGCTGGCACGGAGTTAGCCGGAGCTTCCTCTTACAGTACTGTCAGATCAAAAGGTAATTAACCAATCAATTTTTCATCCCGTATGACAGGGCTTTACATCCCGAAGGACTTCATCACCCACGCGGCGTCGCTCGGTCAGGGTTTCCCCCATTGCCGAAGCTTCTCGACTGCTGCCTCCCGTAGGAGTCTGGGCCGTGTCTCAGTCCCAGTGTGGCCGGACACCCTCTCAGGCCGGCTACCAATCGTCGCCTTGGTAGGCCGTTACCCTACCAACTAGCTAATTGGACGCGGGACCATCCTTGAGCGAAAGCTTATAAATAGAGGCTTCCTTTGAATACAGAACATGCGTTCTGTAATATTATGCGGTATTAGCATTTCGTTAGAAATGTTATTCCCCACTCTAGGGCAGGTTTCCCACGTGTTACTCACCCATTCGCCACTTTACTCACGATTAAAAACCGCTTTCTCGTTCGACTTGCATGCCTAATCCACGCCGCCAGCGTTCATTCTGAGCCAGGATCGAACTCTCCGTTGTAAAAAAATTAAAGAACACTGCGATTGCAATGCTCTCGGTTTCATTGACTCACTCTTTAATCCATAAAATGGACTTCAGAGCCCACATCATTAGGTCGTTCTTCGTACGCTATTCCTTTTTCAAAGATCATATTCCATATTCATGGAAAAACTTATTACACTAAAAAATATATCCCAAAAACCAGCCTTTGTCAACCTCAAATGCAGATATTCTTATCTTTTTTTTTGGGCTGGTCATAAAAACATATCTCACACCCGGAACTATATAAACGATAATTCGATTCATGTCAAATGATTTCAGTAAAAAACTTTTTTTAAAAAATTTTCACTTGAATCCAATAACCCCGTAATTTTTTAAAAAAGCTCAACTGGTCACAACTAACTGGTAGTCCGGCACCAAGATACAGGGAATTCACCATACTCTCTTCACACGGAATGAATCGGGTTTCAAATATCATCAAATTTGTAAATTTTTCTTTTCAAAAACATATTGATACTATTTAAACTCAAAAGGTATTAATATAGATTTGTGTTTTCATACGATACACATTTGAATCCTCAATAAGGATAGGTTTATTGTGGAAAATAGTTATAACAAAAAATTCCAACGCATACTATTCAGGATTATTTTTATAGGAGTTGTAATACTTGCAGGGTTTTCTGTTACAGCGCTAAGATGGTTCTCGAGAGATCTGCCATCGATGGCACGCCTTGAAATGATTGAACCAGCGCTAAAAACCAAAATACTAGCCTCCGATTCCACAGTTCTGAAAGAATTTTATACTCAGGACAGAATCCTTGTTTCAACAGAAGAGATACCGGAAAATGTAAAAAGAACATTTATCGCGGTGGAAGATCGCAGATTCTACAAGCATTTCGGAATTGACCTGATCCGTATTATATCGGCAGCCTGGGAAGATGTAAAAAGTATGAGTTTAAGCGAAGGCGCCAGTACAATCACACAGCAACTCGCCAGGGATTTATTTCTTACCAAGGAACGCACATTTCCCAGAAAAATCAAAGAAATACTTCTTGCTATAAGGATTGAACGTACCTATTCCAAAGATGAAATTCTCGAAATGTACCTAAACCAAATCTATTTCGGAAGCGGAAGTTACGGCGTCGAAGCGGCCTCCCAGGAGTTCTTTGGACAATCCGTAATGGAACTTGAGCTACACCAGATTGCACTGCTGGCAGGACTTCAAAAAAACCCGGCGGGATATAATCCATTCCGGCACCCGGACAGAGCAATCAGAAGGAGAAATACGGTTCTCCATTTGATGGCTGAAAATAAAATTATTTCCACAACAATACTCGATTCACTAAAAACCACTCCTCTTGATATCTACAGCAAGAATAAATCGGATTCCGAGATTGCTTCTTATTTTACAAGATACGTAAAATCAAAACTGGCGACAAAATATGGAGACCGTGCCGTATACCGGGAAGGCTTTACCATATATACAACACTGAACTCCAACCTCCAGAGGACTGCCGAAGACAGCCTTGAATCGTTTATGAGGGTATTGGAGAAAGAAGCAAATTATAAACTTACACGGGAAGCTTACCTTGATTCCATAAACGCTGATGTAAAAATTGAACCTGAATATCTTCAATCCGCCGCTGTAGCCATAAACCCCCATAATGGACATATACTTGTCATGATTGGCGGAAGAAACTTCCGGGAAAGTGAATGGAACAGGGTTGTACAGGCAAAAAAACAACCTGGATCAGCTTTCAAAATATTCACTTATATTGCGGCCCTTAAAAACGGGTACAGGCCTTCCGACATCCTTCTGGACTCTCCGCTTGTAATAGAAATGCCCAACGGAGAAGTCTGGAAACCAAGAAATTTTTCCGAGAAATTTCACGGCGCGGTTTCACTAAGATTCGCTCTGGATCACTCGATAAACATCCCCACTATTAAGCTCCTTCAAAAGATTGGCCCCCCCTCGGTAGTAAATACCGCTAAGAGTATGGGGATAAAAAGTCCACTTCATCCATATTTTTCGCTCGCGCTTGGAACAGAAGAGGTTTCCCTTATAGAGCTCACTACTTCTTACGGCGTTCTTGCCGCTGAAGGAATATATTCAGAGCCTGTCGCTATTCTTAAAATAGAAGATAGAAACGGCAATACACTCGAAGAACATTATCCCCGGCGCAGAGAAGTTCTTTCCATGGAAGTCGCCTATCTGGCGACAGACATGCTTCAATCGGCAATTAATGAGGGAACCGGTAGGAATGTACGACGATTAGGACTCGGTATTCCATGCGCAGGGAAAACAGGCACTACGGACGATTACGGAAACGGCTGGTTTATAGGATATACCCCCGAACTTGTTGTCGGAGTCTGGACAGGTTTCGATAAAAAGAAATTTATGGGCAGAAGAAGAACAGGGGCCAGAGTAGCTCTTCCACTGTGGGTTGATATTATGAAAGCCGCTTATCCGCTAAATCGGGGGCCTGAATTCAAATGTCCCCCCAATATAATTGAAGCAATAGTATGTGAAGAAACAGGCCTGCTGGCAACTCCATATTGCAAAGAGGTGCGGCGTGAAATATTCCTAAAAGGAACCGAACCTAAACGTCAATGTGATCTTCACAGTATTAGTAAATACAATTTATTAAAGAGCGACAAAGAATTTCGGGATTTGGACAAAGCCCTACAAGAACAATAGCCCTTACAATAATCCGCCATAATCTCCCGCCAATAGTATTTGCTTTTGATTTTTATAAAGTTGAACCGCGATCTTTCGGGATAGTAACAACTACATTTAAATATTGATTGCGGTATTTCAAAAATTCCCCGCTTTAAATTCCTCCAGAATTTTTACTCCGGCACTCGTGCCTATTCTGGTAGCGCCTGCCTTTACAAGGTTCAACGCCTCTTTCGCTGTTCTGATTCCAGCGGAAGCCTTGACCCCAAAATGCTTTCCTACGGCTTCGCGCATTACTTTTACGTCATGTATATTTGCTCCCGGCGGACCAAAACCTGTTGAGGTTTTTACAAAACTCGCTCCGCCATCAATGACAATCCGGCAAGCTTCACGTTTTTCCTCATCAGAAAGAAGAGCGGCTTCGATAATAACCTTAACAATCGCTTTATTTCCACAAGCTCTTACAACCCCAATAATATCCTTAAGCACGTAATCGTTCCATCCGGATTTAAATGCTCCGATATTCAGAACCATATCAATTTCATTTGCTCCGTCTGCTACCGCGCGTGCAGCTTCAAAGGCCTTAACCTCCGAATTCACCGCTCCAAGAGGAAACCCTGAAATGGAACAAACATTTATGTCCATACCTCTGACCTGAGCTACCGCAACAGGAACATAACAAGTATTTATGCATACAGCACAAAAATTATATTTCTTTGCTTCATCACACAATCTGACTACATCAGCCTCTGTTGCTTCCGGCTTTAATAAAGTATGATCTATCAATCTATGCAGTTTTATATCATCTATAATATTCTCTTTTCGGTTTGTCGATATGCAATTAAATATTCTCATGAAGACTGTGGAGAGTCTTCAATGTATCAACTTTCCCGCTTCTCATATAGACCCGAGCGACCCTCTTGTTGATTCGGCACAACACCTCATAATTCAAAGTACCATCCCATTGCGCTATTTCATCAACGGTAATTTTCTCATCCCCCTGACTTCCAAAAATCACAACCTCCTCGCCAACCACCGGATTCTTGAAACCGGAAAGATCGATCATAGTCATATCCATCGTTACTCTTCCGACGAGAGGAACCCGTCGCCCACGAAAAAGAACACTTCCTCTGTTGGAAAGTCTGTGGCTCATCCCATGCCCGTAACCAACGGCAATTGTTCCTATAATCGTCGGCTTATCCGTAATATATGTTCTGCCATAGCTGATACTCGCTCCGGAAGGAACCCCTCTCACCAGTAGAAGCTTGGATTTAAAACTCATCACGGGGCAAACATCTATTTTATCACTTAAATCAATGGATGAAGTATGCCCGTAAACCAGCAGCCCGGGCCTGATCATATTAAAATGAGATGCCGGAAAATTAAGAATAGCGGCGCTGTTGGCGCTGTGAATATATTCAAATGATATCCCTTTGCTTTTTAAATTATCTACTATTCCAGAAAATAAACTAATTTGATCCCATGTATAATCGACATCGCTGTCAGCTGCTGGAAAATGAGTAAATATTCCTTCCATTATAAGCCCACCAAGTTTGCTGATCTCTACAATGGACTCATAGGCTTTTACTCCCGGCAACCCCGCTCTTCCCATCCCGGTATCAATTTCAATATGTATTCTGCATTTTTTGCCGGAACTGATCGCTACTCGTGACGCTGTCCTCGCGAATTCATATGTTGATACCGAAGTGGAGAAATCATTTTTAATTAGCGATTCTATCTCATCTTCCAGAATCGGGCTGATAATCAGAATAGGGAGCTTAATTCCCGCTTTGCGAAGCTGCACGCCCTCATCAAGTGTAGCTACTCCGAGCATATCCACTCCGCACTCTGAGGCAAACCTTGAAATACGGACAGCTCCATGGCCGTAGGCATCAGCCTTTACAACCAACATGATACGCACTTTCTTTGAAAGAATATCCCTGATTCTGTCAAGGTTCCATTTAAAAGCGTCAAGATCAATTTCAACCCAGGTAGGAAAACTCCGCATTATATTTTCCATTTATCTATATCAATCCATTTCTTCTTTGTCGTTAAAAAAGAATCTGTCCAACAACCTAACATACTCTGTCCACTTACCGTCCCCTTTATTGTGATTTTCAAAAACGTTTAGTGTCCCTCTCACCTGCGCGTCCATATTATCAATATAACTTAGTAATAAAGCCTCGACAGTCATTGGCCGGACGGGTGAACCATGTTCCAGCTGTCCGTGATGGCTGAGAATCATATGCTTGAGTTTCATCTCAAGATCATCCGGAAAATCTTCAATTCCCCTGATATATTCATTCAGAAATTCAATCCCAAGTGTGATGTGCCCCAGGAGTCTACCCCTATCCGAATACTCAATATGGTTTGTAACTGTAAGTTCTTGCAGCTTTCCAAGATCATGAAGGATTACACCGGCAATCAGCAAATCATGATCTATCTCCTTATATGTACCGGCAGCCTTTAAAGCAATTGCCAACATATCAGATATATGCTCAACCAACCCGCCTATATAAGCATGATGCCACCCTTTTGCGGCCGGCGCCTTGATCAATCTTTCCCTGAAACAATCATCGTTAAAAATTTTCTCGAGAAGTCCTTTTAAATATTTATTCTCTATAGCCGAGATTACCTCCTGAATCCCGGAATACATTTCATCGACCGGTCTCGACGATGATGGTAAAAACATGGATGGATCATATTCAGCGCTTTTCAACTTCTCAATATCATATACCTTCAGTTGGACACTCCCTTTGTAGTCCTGTATCGTTCCACTGACTCGCACTACATCTCCAGCGTCAATCGTTTCACCCCCCTTCGGAGGTTCCCACATAACTCCCTTCATGGTTCCATCTTTGTCAGTAAACTGAAAAAGAAAGAATTCTCCTCCTGAAAAGGTTCTGACGACTTTTTTCGATACAGCCACTATTTTTTCTACTTCATCGCCAACATTGTATATCACGCCTTTTTCCTCCACGCAAAATAGTTCGATCAACCTCTAATTAAAATTACCCGACGGAGAACCATTCAGTCAAGCGATATCAGATAAACCGTTTAAGAAACTAGAAATAGAATCAACCAGAAAAAGTGCGGCTTAAGAAGCCGCACTTTCCACAAACTGAAAATATGGGATCAATCCCATTTGATTATAGCGTAGATATAAACTTGCCCGCGTATTCTACGTATTCAACGGTAAGTTTACCGCCAACTTGATTGGTCCTTCTATAGTTACGACTTGCTTTTGACGGCCTGTCGCCGAAACTGACTCCGCCATTGAAATACAAATTCTCATTCATAAGAGCCTCAAGCATAAAAACAACATCGTCATTCGGTGAATCAACAATAAAACTCACATTCTTAAAATTCAGCAGAAAAGCCATCACAGGCTCACCGTCATAGTTGACCTCTTCATAAGTTATCGGAGCTTTATCAACCTTAAACTTGGTATCTATTATCCCCTTTGTAGAAGCAGTACTGTAGGATAACTCATCAGTATCCACATCTTCGTATGGACTTTCGTCAAAACCCTTAACTAAATTCGGCAAAGGGTTACCGTCTGGGGTTTCTATATATATTGTATCCTGACCCACAACTATAAAATCAACCTTATAATGAATAAAAGGAGTAAATCGCTTGGTGACTCCAACACTGAATTTTTTCCCTTCGATCCCCTCAAGTGCATTTTTAAGTCCATCCCCCACGAAAAAATCCAGGAGATTACCTTCACGGACAACAGCCGCGTTAGCCTTTGAAGCTACAAAAGTCGGTGTATCGAAACTGAATTTGAATCCCGGACTTTTAATTCCAGAAAAATTCGCTTCGTTTAAACTAACTTGAGTATAAGTTTCTTCAAGTTCTCCACTACAACCGGCAAAAACAACAACAGCAAAAACAATGATCAGGGAAAAGGCAAAAAACTTCGACATCAAACTCTCCTTTGTCAGAAGCGAATAAATCCGCTTTTAAAAAATCTGATATGGCCCGAATACAAACACCATTATACATCTGGAAACTAATATGCTTTCATTATAATGTCAACAGCAAAGTTAAAGTGAAACGTATCTTGAAACAAGCTCTGAAAGTATTCATCAAAAATGTCGATCTTTTTTATTATCTTTGTTTAACTATCTATATTTCTTCTTCTTTTCCTCTTTGTCGGTTAACGCGACGCCATGATTACGGAATATCCTCTTCACCTCATTATGGATTGGTATACCAGTTACCAAAGGTACCAATTTAACAGCGGCGTACTCAACTTCGCCTTTTCTGGAGATCTCAAGCTCAAGTTTCCCCAGGTACTTACCGCTGCCCCCCACTCCAAGGAGCAATGTTTCGCCTATCTTTTCCATTTCTTCAATCCTTGTATTACCGTGCCCGACTATAGCCACATCAAAAAGAGGCACATCTTCTAGAAGCCGTTTTGTATTATCAACCCCCATATGACTCAGCACTATCAGAAAATCAGCTTCCTTCTTCATCAGCTTAGCTACGGATTTAAGTGTTTCCACAGCCGGCTCAAGCCTGAATTTTGAACGATCTATATAATCCGGAAATCGCATCGAATCATCCAGAACACCAGTTATTCCCACCTTCAAACCAGTATCAAATTCCTTTATTATATAGGCGGGCTCGAAAATCCTCGTGCCATTTTCAGAATAAACAAGATTGGAAACCAGAAAATCAAAGGAGGAAAGAACCGCAATATCAATTAAATAATCCAACCCGAAGATATACTCTATCTCACCCGGAGTAAAAACATCGAGTCCCATTATCTCATAGCATTCCATTATCAAGCTTGCTTCATTCTTTGTAAAGGACAGATCCAGGCTGAAATCATCACCGCTGTTGAGGAAAAGAAGATTGTGGGATTTTGCTCTTGTTCTCTCAACAAATGTAGCCATGCGGCCAAGCCCGCCCATATCCTGAACCGCGCACCCGCACGATCTTATTTTTCCATGCAGATCGCTTGTAAAAAGAAGAGTCAGGTCAGTTTTGCCTGTCAACTTTCTTTTCTCCTTTTTATTATCTTTTGAACAAGAAACAATAAGAGAAAAAACAAGAAAGAGAACAAGTGATGAAACGATGCCACACCTCTTTAACATAATTAACATCTTGTTACCTCACAGTATCGGAACCATAGTATTTAACATCCACTCGCGTTTGCATATTTATAATTGGGCCGGCAAACTTCATTTCGGGGTTCAATCGTCAACAAACTTCCAAAATTGGATTGCAGAAGCCACTTCTGGAATATAATCAAATTATACTGCTCTTTTCCAGTAACAAGATTAGTTCAGAAAGTATTTAGCAATTAAATTGATTTTTTTGTCTCATTGCGTCTTTTAAAAAGTTTATACTTGCATCCCGGGCATCTAACCTATTGATTTTCTATTGAAGAAATAATCAGAAAGGAAATCGAATATGCTAAAAGCTGGAAGATCCCGGATTACTAACATAATTTTAATGCCGTCAATAATTGTTATTCTCGCCGGATGCGCCGGGCCCACCCCGCGCAAACCTGTCACCGGAGAAACGGAAGATCCCGTAAAGATAACACCGCAGCAGTCAGCCGAGTTCATAATAGTTGACGCAAATCAGACAGCCGCCGCCGGGAACCTTAAAAAGGCCGCTTTTATGCTCGAAGATCTCATCCAATCACAGCCGGAAAATATAAAAGCCCTGAGATTGCTTGCCAAAATCTATAATTCCCTCGGCAAAGAGGACAAATCGTTATCTCTATGGGAAAGAGTATTCTCGCTTGATCCTTACGACCCGGATGCCGTTTATGAAACGGGACAAGCTCTGGCCTCCCGCCAAAACTGGTCACAACTGAGATTGCACATTCAAGAACTGGAAAAGAGCGGTAAAGCTGACAATAGACATTTTCTACTGATTGGGCGGGCAGATATACATCTCGGATATAAAACGGAAGCTGAAAAATACCTGCAGAAGGCGAAAGGACTGCAACAAACGGACATTCTCCTGGGGAAATTGTATTACGGGCAAGGTAGATATTCAAAAGCTGAAACGGCTTTTAAAAGAGCTTTGCGAAAAAATCCCAATAACTATTCAGTCCATCTTCACCTGGGATATATTAATTACAGCAGAGAAAGATACAGCGCCGCCGTTGAGCACTATCGAAAAGCAACCAGCATATCGATCAATGATTCTCATACCTATTTATGCTTGGCAGCCGTTTATCAGAAAATGGGGGATTCTGCCTCCGCTATAAAATATTTTGAAAATGGTCTTTCACTAACCGGCACACCTGGAATCGAGAGAAAAAAGGCCTATAATACTCTCTGTCGTCTTCTTGTTAAGACCGGTAACATACAAAAAATCTATTCAATCATACGGCGTGGACTTAAAGAGTTTCCTGACTCTGGAGGATTATATTTTTATTGGGGAATAATCCTTTTAAAAGATGGCTCCCCAACCAGCGCCAAGAGCAAATTCAAAAAAGCGGCCCAGGATCCGATCTGGAGAAAAGCAGCGCTCCAAAGATTTCATTCGATTCACTAGGAAATGACAAATTATCTTGAACCGTCTCTCTTTTCCGATTATTCTCGCCTTAACACAATGACTTGATAAGGAGATACAGGTATGAATAAATTGGGAGTGCTGTCCATATTCAGAAACGGCTGGATGATTATAGCTCTTCTCATAGTTACAGCAATTCTTTTATCCACAAACTGGTACTATTACACTAAGACCCGGGAACACCTCGACAATGAATTCGGAGTTCGACTTCAGTCGGTTGCCTCTCTGGTTTCTTCCAACCTTGAGGCCGGATTATTTCAACCTGACGCCGACCCTTACTATCTAACTCTTCCTGAAGAAATCATTTCCAGATTGGAAAATATTCAATCCGCATATTCTCTTTCCAACATCCTTGTCTTAAGAGAAGATGGCATAACCCTTTTCTCGCTTAACTCATATCTTATTCCATCAGGCGACCAGTACCCTATGTGGAATATGGATTATCAAACAATTGTAAAAGCCCTTGAAGGAACTTCTTCTTCCACAGCCCTGTACAAATCCCCCGGAGGCACTTATATGAAGGCGGGATACGCCCCTATAGCTCCCGAGGGGGAAGCGTCTGAATTCGTAGTAACTGTGGAAGCCAACGCTGCATTTCTTAAAAGCTTTCACGACATAAAATCACTACTGACAATTATTACCGCTATTTCAATCATTGCTATCATTCTCTTTATAAGCTTTGTCCTTAAAGCCACCGGCGCGCTTATTAAAGCACGCGAATCCCTGATGCACTCGGAAACCCTGGCAACTGTAGGCAGGATGACAGCCGGAATAGCTCACGAGATAAGAAACCCTCTCTTTATTATTAGAAGCAGCGCAGAAATACTGAGGGAAAAACATCCCGCGGAAACGGATGAAATAGATGAATTTATTATCGAGGAAGTTGACAGACTGGACAGGACGCTTACCGAATACCTTTTATTTTCACAAAATAAACAGGCCGGCAAACACTCTATCGATCTTATAAAGATTCTAAACAAAAGCCGGCGTCTTGCCGAAAAAGGCTCGGAGCGACATAAGGTCACTATTAAAACAAATTATTCGACAGACTCAGCGCCATTTGTAGGTGAAGAGAAACAACTAATGCAATCCTTTCTTAACATTCTTATTAACGCGATACAAGCAACTCCGGAAAATGGAAAGATAGAAATCCTGTTTAAAGAGCTCGGCGATGAGTACATAATCAAGTTCAGGGATAATGGCCAAGGTATACACGGAAAAACTATCGAGAAGATTTTTGAACCATTCTTCACGACGAAATCAACGGGAAGCGGGTTAGGCCTGGCTATCGTCAAGAAAACGATCGAAGCTCATAATGGAAAAATCTCTGCTAAAAGTAAGATAAACTCGGGAACTACAGTTACAATCCACCTCCCTCATAAAATCAGTCCAGAGTCAGGAGAAATCAATGAGTAAAGTTCTTGTTGTCGACGACGAAGAAAAAATTATTAAACTCCTTTCCGATAAAATTTCAAGGGAAGGACATGACGTAGAAACCAGCTCAAGCGGTAAAGAAGCCCTCGAAATAATAAGGAAATCACATCCCGATATCGTACTGTGCGACCTGAGACTTGGTGAAATGGACGGGCTCGAGCTCCTCCGCGCGGCCAAGAAAGAATATCCCCAAACCGACTTTATAATTATGACAGCTTACGCAAGCGCTAAAACAGCTGTAACCGCTATGAGAGAAGGAGCATATGAATACCTTATAAAACCGTTCCAGATGGAAGAAGTCCTGCTTCTGCTGAAAAGGATTCAGGAGAGACAAAACCTTATGGCTGAAAATAGCGCTCTAAGGGAAAATGCCGCGCTTAAAGAATCCGATCGTAAAATTATCGGCTCCTCCAGGGAAATCACTAATATCATAACCCAAATCGGAAAGGTCGCTATTACTGACACCCCTGTTCTCATTCATGGTGAAAGTGGTACAGGTAAGGAATTAGCGGCGGAGTTAATACATTCCAGAAGCGCCAGGGCAGAAAAACCGTTCATAATCTTAAATTGCGCGGCGATACCAGAATCTCTTATGGAATCGGAACTTTTTGGCCACGAGAAAGGAGCTTTTACCGACGCTTCAACTAAAAAGCCAGGCGTGTTCAGTCTCGCGGACTCAGGAACACTATTTCTCGATGAAATCGGAGACATGCCCTTACCGATCCAGGCCAAACTTCTTCGGGTCATCGAAAACGGCGAATTCCTGCCACTTGGTAGTTCAAAGATAATAAAAGTTAATGTCAGAATTGTGGCGGCTTCTAACAAAAACCTTGATAAATTAAGCAAGGATGGAATGTTCAGAATGGACCTCCTGTTCAGATTAAATGTGTTTCCAATAACAATACCTCCGCTTCGTGAAAGAAAATCAGATATTATTCCAATCGCGACCAGCTTCCTGCTAAAGCTTGGGAGACCCGCGGACGAGATATCTCTGGATGTTAAAGAACTTCTCTTGAACTACTCCTGGCCTGGTAATGCTCGTGAATTGAGAAATGTCCTGGAAAGAGCCCGGATCCTCGCCGGTTCCGAACAAATCTCAACCAGTCATTTCAATCTATTCGGAGATAAGAAGGAGGAATCCCACGAGGATTTACTCAATTCACTCCTCGGTGAAAGAAGCCTTCCCGAAATTGAAAAGATTCTTATCGAAAAAGCGCTTGAAAAATCGGCTGGAAACAAGAGCAAAGCCTCCAAGATACTGGGTATAACAAGAAGAACTCTCTATGGAAAACTGGATAAATATAAAATTCGACATTAAGGTCATCATCGGTCTGTGTACGACATGGTACATCAAAAATGTACCATTCGGTACAATAACTCGAAAAAGCATTGCGGAGTCTTAATGCTAATATACCATATTACAATGCGTTATAGGCAAAATGCTCTGTGGCACAGCACTTGCCCTGTTGAAAGATCAAAAAGGAGATTTCAAAATGATTTACTCAAAGAAAATGGCCTGTTTCATACTGATTTTTCTATCGGTACTCACTTTGTCAGAAGCGGCAAAGGCTCAGAACATAGACAACTTAAAAATACAAACCGCCCTCAAATGGACTGACGAAATAATAAGGGAATCCGAAGAAATTGTTAATAAAAGCCGGAGCCAGAAAGCCCGCGTAACATGGGAAAAAGCGTTTGCTCTTCAGAGCAGAGCCTACCGTGAAGCTAACTCCGGCAACTTTAATGATTACCATAAAAACACAATAGCCTATAAGCTTACAATGGAAGCCCGTAACCAGGCGAAACGAGCTATAGCCCTCGCCAAAATTGAAACCAGGATGGTTGAAAAACATAGAATGGTTTTTGAAAGGACACGCGAGAGATTAATTAATCTTAACGGGCGAATAATTGAAACGGGTATAGAGGATATGAAAACCCGGAAACTTATCCGCGATTCCAATCTGATGCTTGAGAAATCACATACGCATATTACTCAAATGCGCACCCAACTTGCTTTCAATCTGACCCTTAACGCCCAAAAACTGGTAAGCCGCGCCGAAAACAGGTTTAGAAAGGTAAACAGCCTCAGGAAAATGTGTCTGCGCAGACTATCTCTGATGAAAGGATTAACATCCCGCGCGGGTAACCGTGTTGAAGATAGCGCAGATCAGAAAAGCAGGGCACGGCTTGCAATGGCGGAAAGCCAACTTGAGAAAGCAAAGTCTTTCTTTAGAGAAGGCAGATATAACGCC
The DNA here is from genome assembly GCA_030643145.1 of Candidatus Latescibacterota bacterium. Lineage (GTDB taxonomy): Bacteria > Krumholzibacteriota > Krumholzibacteriia > Krumholzibacteriales > WJIX01 > JAGHBT01. The sequence continues at coordinate 13,859 of DAOWMJ010000024.1, forward strand.
TGTAGAATTTCCATACTAAAGAGCGAAAAAATCATGAGAAGCCTGATAAATAACATCAATCCTACCGGCAAGAACCAAGTTGATAATATGCTCAAACAAACATGGCAATTCTACGAAAAAACCAGAGAGGCGATTGAAGCTTCCGGGCAATCATCCGGCAACCGATTTCTTAAACAGGCCGAAAAAACACTTCAACAGGCTGAAAAAAAGATAGAAAACGGAAATCCTGATCAAGCAAAAAAACTGATAATCAGAGCGCGCTCCACACTAAGGGAGGCCTCGACTGCCGCTGTGTCAAATCTCTCGAAAGAAAAAATAGAAGCAAAGCTTGAGAAACTGAAAATCAAGAACACTGACA
>DAOWMJ010000076.1 GCA_030643145.1 Candidatus Latescibacterota bacterium
AAGGGAGTAAAGGTGCCCGTAGAAACTCTTTGCGAAGGTTGAAAGCCTTTTTGAGGATGAAGAGAGAGTCCCGGAAATAAGGATTTGCGGAATATGAAGTTTTGAAGTTTCTACGATTAGATTCGGCCAGAGATCGGAATGTACATAGATTATCATATCGGGCTTTAGTGTTTTGAGACAGAATTGGGCGTTTCGGGGGGTATCCAGCGGAAGATAATCAACAAAATTTATTATTTCTGTTTCTTCTTTACGGCTGAATTTGTCGAAGAGATTTATACCTGATGGAGAATAGAATGTAAGCGCTACTTCAACCGATCCTTTTAGTTTCTCTGAAAGGAGAGAAATCACCGGTTTAGCCTGAAGAAATTCCCCTACAGAAGCGACATGAAACCATATAAGAGCTTTTTCCCCGTTCAAATTCCTGCTTTTCTCCCTCCACCTTTCTTTTATTCCTTTGCGAGCATGAATTCCTTCAGCGATCTTGTCGTTGAAGATACCCGCCAATCTGACAAGTGGTGGGGCAATATAACTGAGTATTGTATATATTTTTTGTGTCAGAAACATAAAACAATTCCTCTTTAAGTTATCTGCTATCGACATTTCCTCCGATTATCGATTCGATTACTTCCAGAACGTTTGCAACTCCGATCGATGTTAAACATTCTTTTGTGCCAAGTGGACAGATGGATGATCCGCTTCTCGAGCATGGTCTGCAATCCAGTTCAACTTCGATAGCGGCGCTCTCTTTCATACTGGGGTAGTATCCGAATGCTTTTACGGTTGGGCCAAAGAGGGCAGCTACGGGAGTTTCGACCTGTTCGGAGAGGTGCAGCAGAGCGGAATCATTAGTAACTAGAATACGGCATTTCTTAAGAATAGCTCCGGTTTCCAATATTGTCAGTTTTCCCGCAGTGTTAACTACGGGATATTGAGTCGCTTCTGCAATTCTGCCGGTCAGCGCCCTCTCTTCCTGTCCTCCAACCAGTACAATGGCAAAGTTGCGTTTTCCCAACTCAACTACAAGGTCCCGGAATCTTTCTTCGGGCCATTTCTTTGTGTCCCATCTTGCTCCCGGAGCGACTGCAATTAGTTCTCTATTTTCAAAATTGGGTAATTGGATCAGAATATCCGCTTTTTGGATTGCTTTGAGGGGTAGATGGAGGTTGTTTTGTTCATCTTCCCGGGATGAAGCTCCAAGTAACTCTGCTAACTCAAGGTATTTTTCCCTTTGTGATTTATACTCCTTGTAGAAGCTGTGTTTATATTTTATAAGCAGCCCTTTTTTAATCTGGTCTTTCCTAATCTGAACTTTCTTGTTTGCGCTGATCGTATGGTAAAGAAAATTACTCCTGATTACATTGTGAGCATCCAGAATAATATCATAATTATTCTTTATGATTGTTTTTCGAAGACTTAGAAGCTCAAAAAACCCACCACTCGTTAATGTATGAATACCGTTAATATTTCTGTTTTCATCAAACAATCCGCTATATTTTTCTTTTGTAGCGAGATCAATTCTGCTGTTTGGGAAGCCGGCGCGAAGCCTGTTCAAAAGCGGCAGCATCAAGATAATATCTCCAAGTGAACTGAACCGTATTACAAGAATTTTTAAAGATCCGGTATTCATGTAGTCCAATCAACTCAGGGGAATTGTATAAATGCGGGATTATTGAATTACAACAGAATGAATATATATGAAGAACTATTAAAAGTCTATATGTTATTATATTTATTCGCGGGGGGGGGGGATTAAGGGGGGAATTTAAAGATCTTTTTACCTATAATTTGATTAGTAAATTTTAATTCATTATATTCATGAATATTAAAAATCATATTTAGTTAACAGGTCCGATTTGGTGAAAATTATTGAAATCTGACGGGAAAGGGTTAGCATGGATAGAGGCAAAATGATTGGGCAACGGCTCAAAAAATTTAGGCTCGCGAAAGATATGACTCTCAAAAAAGTTGAGTCTGCGGCGGGAGTTTCGGCTACTCATATTTCAGAAATTGAACGGGGGATGACTTCCCCTACGATCGGGGCTTTGTCCAGAATTTGTGAGGCTATTGGAGTAGAGCCTGCCAGTCTAATTAAAGAAAAATATCTTTCCAGGATGTCAATTGTAGGAAAAAATGAGCGTAAAGCCATGCAGTTCAAGGATTGGGGCGCGACATATTGTTCTTTGACAAAAGATATCAGCAATCCAAAATTTTCTTTTCTCGAAGTAATACTCGAACCTGGAATTAAGCGGCCTGAAGGAAAAAGCACTCATGAAGGAGAAGAATTTGCTTTTGTCACTAAGGGTGTTATGGAAATAATAATCGGGGACGAGCAATATATTCTTAAGGAAGGTGATAGCATTCATTTTAGGGCCGACAAACCACATGCTATGAGAAATATTGGCGGGGTCACTTGTCGCGCGGTCTGGGTAACATCGCCTCCATACACGTTATAATGGTTGAATTCTTGATGTCGAAGGGAAAGGGAAAGATGGTAGAAACAAACAGAGTTGGTAAAAGAATAAAGAAGGTTAGAGAAGCTAACTATATGACACTTAAGAACCTTGAAGCAAAGGCTGGTATTTCGGCTACTCATATTTCCGAGATAGAGCGGGGAAAGACTTCTCCTACTATCAACGCGCTGGTTCGTATTGCCGAGGCTCTCGATAAAGATACAGCATATTTTCTCGAGGAAAGAGAATTGGCCGATGTTTCCTTTATTGCGTTAGAGGATCGTGAAACAAAGGATATTGAAGGAAAAAATGGAGTTGCGGCCGAGCTTACACGTTCCATACCCGGTGGGAAAATATGCTCACGCCTCATTACTTTAGCTCCCGGTAAAGAGAAAGACTTTGATCTTCATACCCATGAAGGGGATGAATCGGTTCTTGTGCTGAACGGCCAAGTTACATTTCATGTTAAAGGTAAAAAATACACCATGAAAGAAGGAGACAGTATTTATATCGCGGGAAATATGAGCCATGATTTTCGAAATGTCTCTGAAAATGAAGAAGCAAGGGTGATCTGGGTCGGGTCAGAACGCTATATCAGATAGACCCTATTTGTTACTTTGTGTTGAAATAAATAAGGTGTCCCTTTATTCCTGTTTTGCCTCAATATAGAATCTGTGTATTTTCTCAAACTCAGGCCAGGCAATTTTTTTATATTGACATACAAATTTATTTAAATTTATAGTTTTTATAGTTGTTTTAAAGAAGTAATTCGGAAAGGAGATTTGACATTGGATAAAAGTATCAATGAAGAACACAATAGGGATGAATATTTGTTTCAGCACCTGATAGCGATGTTTCAAAGTCTTGCGTTTCAGCAATTGGGCAAATTAGTAAACCCTATTACCGGAAAAGTGGAAGGGGATTTGCAACAGGCTAAGATTACGATCGATATGCTTGTAATGATACAGAAGAAAACAGAGGGTAATCTGGCTGATCGTGAGAAACAACTCCTTGACCGAGCGATTATGGAATTACAGATGAATTATGTTGAAGAGTTAAATACAAAGGACTTAGAGGAAGAAAAAGAAAAAAATGAGGATATAGAAGAGGGGAAAAAAGAAGAAGAGAAAGAGAAAGAATCTGAGAAAAAATCGAAAACAGAATCAAATGATAAAAAAAAGGGTGACAATTAATTTGCCGGTTTTGGTTTGACAAGGGTAAAAAACTGCTCAAGATTTAGCCTGGATTTGTCGCCTCTGTTTGAAACCAACAGATTTTAATCAGGAGGGTTGAGAATGAGATCTCTTATAATTTTATTAATAGTTTCCGCGGTGATAATGAACCCCGTGGATCTTTTGGGCAGTAACACTTCTTGGGATGGCACAGCTGGTCTTTTGAGGGTCTATGGAGCGAATACCGTTGGAAATGGGAAACTTGTATTTTCACTCGGAACTTCATATTCAAGACGTACAGATGTTCCTATTTATAATAATGGAGCGTTGGGTACCGATCCCAAAGTGAATTATAATTTTTTCATTTCCAGAGCGGGATTGACTCTGGGATTGAGTAAGTATGTAGAAATTTCAACTACACTTGATGTTAGAAACTGGATCATGCAGGTTCCTTCTGAATATTCAAACCCGGATACATTTGAAACGGGATATTATGGTGGGCTTGGGGATACCAAAACGAATATAAAACTTTGTTTGCCGCTTCCTTCAGAGCGTTTAAAACTGGGTGTTCTGGGTTCGGTAAGTTTCCCGACAGGGAGGAAGGATGATGGAAGAAAGTTTTCAACGGATGCCATTGATTACAGCGTTACTGGTTTAGTTACATTGAATTTGACAGATATTGAAGGTTTTGTTCCTACGAGATTTCATTTGAATGTCGGGTATCATGTTAACAGAAATGAAAATGGTTATGGAATATTGAATACAAACAATCCGAATCTCAGCGGATTTTATCCGCCGGCTTATCCGGCTACTCCTGTTGGAGAGAAAAGCAGTTATAATGACATGCTTCGTCTGGGAACAGGTGTTGAATTTATCCTTAAGGAAAATTCGAGAATCTTTGCTGAGTTTACATGGGATGAGTTTAGAAATGCCGATTTTGGCGATTCGATTAACGCGAATACTTATACAATAACTCCGGGGTTCAGTATCGTATCGAAGGATGGGGTTGAGCTCTTAATGGCGATGGAGATCAATTTGAACTCCGAAGATTTCCTTTCCGCGAAAAGTCCGCCTGACTGGCTTGCTTACTTGGCCTTGTCTTTTGGAGGATTTATAATGCCGCAGGATGCTGACAAGGATGGCATTGAAGATAAACTTGATAAATGCCCGGAACAGGCTGAGGATGTTGACGGTTTTGAGGATGAAGATGGATGTCCCGATCTGGATAATGATAGTGATGGAATCAAGGATGAAATTGATCAATGTCCGGATTTAGCAGAGGATTTTGACGGATTTGAAGACGAAGATGGATGTCCCGATCTGGATAATGATGGGGACGGGATACCGGATGTTGATGACAGGTGTCCCAATGAACCGGAGGATTTTGACGGTATTCAAGATAGTGATGGTTGTCCCGATATAATAGAAGATACCGATAAAGACGGGGTTCCTGATGATATGGATAAATGTCCGCATAAAAAAGAAGATCTTGATGGATATCAGGACGAAGATGGCTGCCCGGATCTTGACAATGATCTGGACGGAATAATGGATGAAGTGGATCAGTGTCCAAATGAACCGGAAACATTCAACGGATATATGGATGAGGATGGTTGTCCGGATGAAAGGCCGATTAAACAGGAGTTTATCCTCAAAGGTGTTCATTTTGAGAGCGGTTCGGCAAAACTTACACCCGATTCATTCTCGGTTCTGGATCGTGTTGTAAAATCTTTAATGGCTTACCCCGAAGTAAAGGTTGAGATAAGGGGTTATACAGACAGTGTGGGGAGTTGGGAGTTGAATCTGAAGCTTTCCAAGCAGCGCGCCGACTCCGTGAAAAAATATATGGTTAATTCCGGTCTTATACAGGACAGATTGGTTGCTGAGGGTTATGGTGAAGCTGATCCGGTAGAATCCAATAAGACTGCTGATGGAAGAGCTGCCAACAGGCGGATAGAATTCCACAGGTTGAACTAACGGATTCTAAACTATTATTTTTATGTTTCTTCAGGGTCGCGGCCGGTATTGGACGCGGCCCTTTTTAGTGTACAAGTTTTATTATCAGATGTGTAATTAAGATATCCGGTGGGTTGCTATACTGATCTTTTGCTTTCCTGCCATAGTTCTTCGAGTTTGTTAATATCTAAATCAAGAAGCTTAATTTCTTTATCTTTTGCTAATGATTCCATTATTTTGAATCTATTAAGAAATTTTTCTGCGGCTTCCGTAACGGCGATTTCGGGATCAACACTCAGCCGACGGGACAGATTCGCTACGGTAAAGAAGATATCGCCGATTTCTTCTATTATTTCTTGATGGTTGCCGCCGGCGATCGCGGTCTCAAGTTCCCCTATTTCTTCTTGGAGTTTGCCTATAACCCCTTCGCAATTAGGCCAGTCGAATCCGATGTTTGCAGCTTTCCGTTGAATAGCTATTGCCCGTCTGAGAGGAGGAAGTTGTGTTGGAATTGATTGCATAAGTGAAACCCTATTTTTTTCCTTTCCTTTGGCGCGCTCCCAATGGGCTAAACTTTCCTTCGTGTTAGTTGCTACTGATGAGCTGAAGACATGAGGGTGGCGATCGATTATTTTGTTGTTAACCCTGGAAATTATCTCGGCGAAAGGTGTTTCACGAGTTTGCTTGTAAAGTTCATGGATGAATATCAACATATAGAAAACGTCACCAAGTTCTTCTTCTATTTCATCCGGGATTTTCCCTCTTACCGCGCTCTGAAGCTCATAAGTTTCTTCAATCAGATAGGACGCGAGATCATCAATAGATTGTTCTTTATCCCAGGGACATCCGTCCGGTTCTCTCAGGGTCTTCAGAGTAGCGCGAAGATTGTTTATTTCTTCAGAAATTGTTCTTTTTTTCTTTTTCATAATTTTTGTTAAAAGAAAAAGTTTAATTAAAACTTTTTTAGTTAATGATGACGATTAAGGGGCGATGAAACATTGTTCTCACAATCTGTATATTCGTGTTTCTTACAAAAGAATCCGGCCGCGAATGTAGTACAATTGTATCCGGAATTGAATAAAATTACAATAAATGATATAATCAAATATTTACCCGATTAAATATCGGGGGAATTGTACCTTTTTTATGAAATAGCGTTTTCAGTTTAAGGTTTTGGATTTGGATTGTTATGAATAATATCGTAATCAAGGGAGCGAGACAAAATAATCTTAAAGGTATTGATCTTAAACTTCCTAGAAGAAAAGTGATTGCTATTACGGGGGTTTCCGGATCGGGAAAATCCTCTCTGGCTTTTGATACTATTTACGCGGAGGGACAGCGTCGTTACATTGAATCTATTTCCACTTACGCGAGACAGTTTATAGAGAAGCTTGAAAAACCGGATATTGACAGTATGGAGGGAATAAGCCCGACTATAGCTATTAGGAGAAAGAACTCGGTTAAAAGCGCCAGATCGACAGTAGGTACGGCAACGGAAATATATGACTGTCTCAGATTGCTTTTTGCCAGAGTAGGTAAGACCGTTTGCCCGGTTTGCATGAAAGAGGTGAAATCGTATTCGCCAGGGGATGTTGCTGATGAAGTAATAGAGAGATTCAAAGGGAGCAGAGCTTTTATATTAATGCCGCAAGGAACGATTCGGAGTGAAAACTGGAAAGAGAAAAGAAGATATTTGCTTTCCCGGGGTTATTTGAGACTTTACACCTCCGGAGAAAGTGTGAGGATAGATGAGTTAGACCCCGGCCGTTATGAGGGGGAGGACTTGTTCGTTCTTGTTGATAGGATTAAAGTAAGAGAAGAAAATGCTATCCGTATTGTTGAAGCTGTTGAACTTGCTTACCGTGAGCGCTCAGAATCGGTTGAAGTGGTTAATGTTGATGTCGGGAGCAGACTGAGCTTTTCCAGTAATCCCGTTTGTTCGCTATGCGGCGGGAGATTTGAAAAACCGACACCGCAATTTTTCTCTTTTAACAATCCTCACGGGGCGTGTCCGGATTGCCATGGCTATGGAAACCGTATGGAATTTTCCGAAGAGATGATTGTACCGGATCCGGAAAAGTCTATTCTGGAAAGAGCAATTGATCCTTGGGCAAGAGATCGGTTTGAATATTTTTTTGTGCTCCTTATAGGGTTCTGTAAAAAGAGACAGATACCGGTAAATATCCCATTCTTCAAGCTTGCACCGGAACAAAAAAATCTTCTCCTTGAAGGTGGAAGTGACTTTGTCGGTGTTATTCCCTTCCTGGAAAAGATGAGGAAAAAGTCTTATAAAAAGGGTCATAGATTCTTTACGAGAAGATATATGTCGTTTACACGTTGCAGAACGTGCGGTGGATCGAGACTGAGAAAAGAAACCAGGAATATAAAATTGGCTGGTTATTCAATCAGTGACATAGTTCGAATGACCCCCGGACAGATTCTGCGAATTCTGAATGAAATGGATTTATCGGACAGGGATAAAGTAATATCACGGGATTTGCTCAACGAACTTGTCTCCCGGCTCGAGTTTATGATAGATGTTGGATTGGGATATCTGACAGTGGACAGGCTTTCCAAAACTCTTTCGGGGGGCGAAGCGCAGAGAATAAATTTGGCGAATTCAATGGGAGCTAATCTCGTTGACACGATTTATATTCTGGATGAACCTTCCGTAGGTCTCCATGCCGCTGATAATAAGCGATTGATTAATGTGATGAAAAGGCTTAAGGAACTTGGTAACACCGTAATTGTTGTCGAGCATGATCCCGATATCATTCTGGCATCCGATTATATTGTTGATCTTGGTCCCAAGCCGGGCAATGAGGGGGGTGAGGTTTTATTCAGCGAATATATTGATGAGCTTAAAAATATGCAAGTTCCGCAATCTAAAACACTTGAATATCTTTTCGGCAAGGGAAAGAAAATAGAACTGAAGAAGAAGCATAGAGAAAAAAGCGGGACTATAACACTTAGCGGTGTTTCAGAACATAACTTGAAAGATATTGAAGTTAAGATCCCATTGGGAAATCTTGTTGTCGTAAGCGGTGTATCGGGTTCGGGTAAAAGCTCGCTAGTGGTTGATGTATTATATAAGATATTGACAAAATCCCGAATATCTGATGTAGGCATCAGTAATTGGACTCTGGATGGTAAAATTTGCAACACAGTTCTGGTTGATCAAAAGCCTGTCGGCAGTACGCCCCGGTCAAATCCGGTGACATACATAAAGGGTTTCTCCTATATCAGAGAGCTTTTTTCCATGCAGAAAAGGGCTGTTGAAAGGGGATATGAACCCGGAAGGTTCAGTTTCAATAGGTCTGAAGGACGATGTCCCCGCTGCAGGGGGATGGGATACAGAAGAGTTGAGATGCATTTTATGGCCGATATCTTTGTGCCATGCGAGGAGTGTG
>DAOWMJ010000188.1 GCA_030643145.1 Candidatus Latescibacterota bacterium
CCTTCGAGAAGGAAGAAGTGAATATATTATCGGTGAACTCGCCCGGGAAAATCACGATGTTGAAAAAGCGGTTAAATATTACTATAACGCGACAGCGAAAGATCCTGAAAATTACAGAGCATTCTACAACCTTGCTGAAATAAAATTTAGCCTGGAGAAATACAATAACGCGGCAACCTTTTTTTCAAAAGCTCTGAAACTTAAACCGGATAACTACCACTACAGTTTCAGGCTTGCGGAAACATATATAAAAGCACGCTACTATAACGAAGCCATTCCTATCCTTGAAGAATTAACATCCTGTTTCGGCGACAGTACATCGTGCTGGACAAAGCTTGGCTACGCGCTGAACCACTCAAAAAATTTCTCGCGGGCAGTAACCGCATATAAAAGAGCCGTTGCCCTTGATCCCGATAATGACTATTTCAAAGACAATCTCGCCGTTGCAACAATCAACAGAGGGGTTGAATTTAGTAGAGATGATAAAATCGACGAAGCAAGGGCAGAATTTCTGGAGGCGATCAGGCTGGCTCCAAGCAGATGTGAGGGATATGCAAATTTAGCTGCAATCGAAATGGATAACGGGAACTACGAAAAGGCGCGGAAACTTCTTGTGAGAGCTTTACAAAATCCCGCGGTTGACTTTAGAACTTATTTAACTATGGGTATTGTAATGGAGAAACTCGGGGAATATGAAAAAGCAATTCACTATTTAGAAAAATCTTTGAGAACAAATCCAATGTCCTCCGCTGGATATCATATAAAAAGAATTAAGGCAAAAACAGAAAATAGAACCAACGAATAAAACACGGTTCAGGCTCCATCCCATCTACGCCCATTTAAATCCGCGCTTAAGCCCCTTGGAAATATTCGAAAGGTGATCACCAATTTTCTCAAGAGCGTCAACAAAATCTGTAAAAACAAAACCTGCCAAAATATCGCACGACTTCTCTTTTAACCTCATGATATGCTGCTCACGAAATCTTATCTGCATTTCATTGAGCATATCTTCTTTCTTCAATGCGTCAATCGCGTGATATGTTTTGCCATCCTCCAGACCACTGGAAACATCATCGATCATTTCCATAACTACTTGAATCATCTGCTCAAGTTCTTTACGGGCGACATCAGTAAAGAGAAGATCCTCGTTTGGCCTTCGATCAGCAAGTTCCGCGATATTTTCGGCCTGATCGGAGATTCTCTCAATATCGTTAACAGAATGTATGAATACCGGAATCATCTGCGCTTGTTCCTGTTCTAAATCCTTGACCGAGATATCTATCAGGTATTTTGTAATTTCCGCCTGGAGGTTATCTACCGCGTCTTCTTTTTTCGCGACCTTTTCTATCAATTCATCCTTATTTTCAATTACCACTTTAATCGCGTCCTTCAGGGCCGATTGGGCAAGGTGCAGCATTCTTAGAATCTCCTTTCTACTTTGATCCAAAGCAAGAGAAGGAGTTTCAATCAAATGTTTCTCAAGATATTGGGGTTCTCTATGAATTTCATCGGGGTTCTCGGCAACAATCCTGATAACCAGCCTCTCAAGCCATAATACAAGAGGCAAAAATATAATTGAATTAATAACATTAAATACGGAGTGAGAAAGCGCGATATGAAACATAATATTCTTCACTGTTATTTCACCCGGTATTATCCACTCGATAAAACGCTGGTATACCCCAAGGTAGATTAAACTCAACATATAAACCGTGCCGATAACATTAAACAGAGTATGGACCCAGGCTATTCGCTTACTATCGGTATTGCCGCCTATTCTCGCGATCTGTGCCGTAATCGTTGTTCCGATATTATCACCAAGAATCAGGGGCAGTGTGGACGGAAAATCAATCAGCCCCTTAAAAGCCAATACCTGAACAAGCGCGATCGTCGCGCTACTGCTCTGAAACAACATAGTTATGGCGGTGCCGACAACTACACCCAGGATTGGATACTGACTGAACTTTACCATTATATTACTGATCTCATCGTAAGACTGAAGGGGAACAAAAGCATCCTTCATAAAACCGATTCCGACAAAGAGAACGCCGAAGCCGAAGAGTACTTCCCCCCACCTTTTACTTTTACCTTTTTTGCAGGCTACCATAAGAACAAACCCAATACCTACAGCGGGAAGCGCGTAATGTGTTATTTTGAAAATCGCGAAAAAACTGATAAGCCAAGCTGTAAATGTTGTTCCAATATTAGATCCGATAACAACCGGGATAGCCTGCCTAAGTGTAAGTAACCCCGCGTTGATGAACCCAATAACCATCACGGTCATAGCGCTGCTGCTCTGAATGAGCGCGGTTATACCCGCTCCCACGGAAAAGGCTATTAATCTGTTGGATGTAAGGTGTGAAACAAGGCTTTTAACTTTGCTGCTTGAAACCCTATTGAGGGCTTCTGACATAAATTTTATTCCAAAAAGGAAGAACCCCAATCCACCAATCAGCTGAAAGATCACTTCAACAGCCAAATTCTACCTCCAGACCTTTTCTTCATCAATTGATAAAAATTACTCAATAACAATCAAGGGAATTCAACTATAATATATCTTCTTATATAGTTCAACCGGGAAGTTATCAAATCAGGATTCTAAAATTTCTTACCCCTTCTAGTGATAGAGGCGCGAACTTAAATCGGTCAGCTCCACGAGCCGGATTGCAGGCGCTTTGCGCGTGCCGGCATTTTATATTTATGGCAAACAGTTAAATAGGCGAAATAAAGATTTCAATATCATCCTCTTTCATCTTGACTATAGTTCCTGTATCTTCTTATAATTCATGAGACTTGTAACCAGGGAGTAGAAACTTGAAGAGAAAGAAAATCCTGCATATTACATTCTTGCTTTTATTTTTTGTTGTTTTCACGCATGGCGCCGCGCATCCATCTGATATAGCCTTTGTTATTGACTATCCTTCCATTTCGCCGAATGGTGACGGGATAAAGGATGAATCCCCGGTACATATCACACTTGCGAGTAACTTCGACTCTCTTGTAGTCACAATAAAAAATGAAACGCAAGTTCTTGACACACTGCTTTTAGAAATCAGCCCTAATTTTGGAAGCTATATATGCCAATGGGAAGGAAGGGATTCTTCAGAATTACTCCTGAGTGATTCTGAATATCTCCTTGAACTGTATGCCACCCGCCCGGATACAACCATTATAATACAAACAACCGTAATAGTAGATACCTCACCCCCATCTATACATATAGACCGCATCGAACCGGGGGTATTCAGCCCGGACAACACGGATACAACTAATAAAGCCCTGATCTACTATACGGTAACAGGATTCAATGAGGGGAGTAAAACTTCCGCTACAATAACCGACCCTGAAGATAATGTTGAAGATATCACACTTAACATTTCTTCCGACAGTTCCTGTTGCCTTAAGTGGAGCCCGGACAATCCTATCAGCGGTATTTACACGGTATCAATGCTGATCGAAGATCTTGCCGGAAATATTGGAGCAGGCGAGGGATATATTAACGTAGATGCCGATCCCCCGGAGATATTTTTCATTACTTCAATCGCGGAATATACAAAACATCCCCCGGATTCAATATCAGGGAGCATATACGACCGAAGCGCAATTGACAGCCTGAGCTTTATCTGGAATGACAGTCTAACTATTAACCCCGATGAAATCTACACTCTGAACGATACAATTTACTGGAATGTTGTTATACTTGATTCGGTATCATCCAGCGGGGTTTACATTGATGGTAACTACTCACTTGAGGTTTACGCGAGTGACAGATTCGGCCAGAGCGCCGACAATACGATTTCATTCAAAATTGATACTACCACGCCCTATCCTCCTGTTCTTGCGCAACCGGCATCACCTGTCCTGGTTTCGGAAGTTGAATTATCCTACGCAGAAGACCTGGATTCGCATGCCGACATTGTGGTCTTTTTCCGACTGCATGACGTAGACACATTCACCGACACCGTAACATCCTACACCTCTCATCCGATCATTGACCTTGAGGAAGGCAGAAATGAAATATGGGCGAAAGTTACCGACAAGGCGGGGAATGAAAGCGAAGAATCGAACCATATTCTAGTGACCTACGATGCTTCTTCACAAAATTCATTTCCCGAAGCATTCCGCGGACCGGATGACTTTATAATATCAACTTCCAGGACCGCTGGAAAAGTAAA
>DAOWMJ010000133.1 GCA_030643145.1 Candidatus Latescibacterota bacterium
AATATTTATACGGGTAAATCAGCCGGGTTATTCGGAAAAGAGGATTGGCTCGAGAAGATTATTAGAGCCGGGCTGGCCTATGTTTGCCCGCTTGATCTTGGTACAAAGATTCCCGGACTGGTATTTTTTAGTGGAAGGGTTGATGGAAAGGGTTTTGATAAAAATGGGAAAGAGCTCCTCAATATATTTTTAAGGGTCGGTTCGGCGGCATTAAAAAAGGCGCTTAACTTCAAAGCAGTTTCAAAATTCAGCAGTGAGCGGAATAGTTTTTCGGTTATCAGGTCAAAATTGATAAATCATCGTTCATTCGAATTGAATACGCCATTGACTGTATTAAAAAGCGCGTTGTGGTCGATGGAATCGATTGAGGTGAGTGAAGCTCTAATGCTGGATATGGCCAGAGACGCGGTTAAACATCTTGAAAGCGGTATAAGTGAATTAGCCAACATATCAGAAATTGAATTTGATGAAACCGGACTTCGGCTCGCGATGACCGATATATCAGCTGTCGTGGAAGAATATCTGCGAAAGATTATTCCGGAAATTGAAGAGAAACATATTTCGGTTATATTCAGCGAGAAAATATACCGTGAAATCCGGATTGACCGAGCCAAAATTAAAATTGCTGTTGGGGAGATTATTGACAACGCGGTAAGATTCCTTCCGGAGGGAGGGAGCCTGAGAATATCAGTGGCGGTCTATGAAACAGGCCCTAATGAAATGGAGGGTGTGGAATTGAAATGCTGGGATAATAGGAGTGGTATCGAAAATTTGCTGCAGCAAAATGATATAGACAGGAGAGATGAGCAGGTGGGAATAAGCAGTATCCTGGAGAAACAACTAAGAGATACAACGGAAGGGAGTTGGATAGTTCTGAGAGTAAAGGATAACGGAGTTGGAATTCCTGAAAAAGAGATCGAGAAAATAGTAAAGCCGTTTTGTAAGGCTTCAAATTCAGGCGACAAAAACGCGGGAAGAATGGGCGTGGGCCTTTCTATCTCTCAAAAGATAATATCCAGCCATGGCGGGCAACTCTTTTGCCGGAGTACGGAGGGTGAAGGAACGGAATTCTCCATCTGGATACCCGCCGGATTTTGATATATTTACTTTTTGCTTTTTTCCTCTATCTTTTCTTTCTTATCTATCCTTCGCATCGATTTGATTATAACCGGTTTGACGGGTACGCGCATCTGGCCCTCTTTTTTGGTTTCCACATTTCTAATTTTTTGAATAACCTTTGTTCCGTCTACGACTTTTCCAAAAACCGCGTATCCGAATTCGTCGGATTTAGTGCTTCTATGGTCGAGACTGGCAGTGTTATTTTTAAGATTAATGAAAAATTGGCTCGTGGCGCTGTTTACCACCGGAGTCCTGGCCATCGAAAGGGTATATTCAAGGTTTTTAAGTCCATTATCTGCTTCGTTCTTGATCGGTTCCCTTGTGTATTTCTTCTGGTTATCAACATTATACCCGCCACCCTGGAGAACAAAATTCTTTTCAACTCTGTGTATTAGTGTTTCATCGTAGAATTTGCTGTCGACATAGGCAAGAAAATTCTTAACCGTTATAGGCGCCTTGCCGGGGTAAAGCATGATAGTAAATGACCCCTTGCTTGTTTTAACAAGGACTCTCGGGTTATCCTTTTTGCCCGCGGCGGCGTCGCTTGTGGGTAGAAGGGCTGAAAAGAGGATAAAAGTAATTGATAGTAAAGCTATGATTTCTCTTGAATTCATATTTGCATACCTCCCTTTGACTTTCTTGATAGTTCACAATTAATACTGGTAGAATTTATCATTTTGAACGGGAGAAATCAAATCGAAAAAGAGTGTTTTTTCCTTTTATCATTACGTGGAGTTTTGATACTATGAATATGCGGGTGTTGACCTGTGGCCTCGACCGCTGAATAATTTATGACGCTATTATAAAAAGGATTTTTTTAAATGAACAGAAAACTGTTGTATGAGCACGTCGACGTTTTTTCAGAAAAAGCCTACCAAGGTAATCAATTGGCTGTTTTTAGAACTCCCGGCAAACTTACTCCCAAGGGGATGTTATTAATCGCGAGGGAGATGAATTTTTCTGAAACTGTTTTTATTTTTCCATCAAAATTAGAAGACACTGATGCAAAAATACGTATATTTACACCGGCTAAAGAAATCCCGTTTGCCGGTCATCCCGTTCTTGGCGCCGCGTATGTGCTTCAGAGGCATAAAAAGGGCGCAAAACCTTCCGTGCTCACGCTGGAGCTGGAGTCGGGAAGAGTAAAGATTGACATTAAAAAGAAGGGGAACCTGCTTCTTTTTTCAATGCATCAGCCGATTCCCGAATATGGAATAGCTCTTCAGAACAGAGGGCAGGTTGCCAGAGGGGTTGGGTTAAAAATGTACGAGGTTATGGGGGGTGGGGTCGTTTCGAATGGCCTTTCTTTCTTGATGGTTGAAGTAGAAGGAACTGAGATGGTAAGCAGAGCGAGATTAAATTTTGAACAGGCTTCTAATGTGATCTCAAGACACGATGTCTGTGGAATTTATCTCTTCGCGCGCGAGGATGGTAAAAAGCAGCATATTCACGCGCGGTTTTTCGCTCCCGGGCTTTCAGTTTGGGAGGATCCCGCTACTGGTTCCGCTGCCGGCGCTATGGGTGGCTATCTGGCAAGATTGCTGAAGTTTCCGCGTGATTTGTCTTTGAATGTAAGGCAGGGTATTGAAATGGGGCGGCCGAGCGCTATAAGGGTTGATGTCCGCTGTGACAGGGGGATGGTTGAAACTGTAAATGTTACAGGATCAGTTGCGCTCGTAGGCGAGGGTACTGTTCAGGTTCCTTGAATTGTAACAGATGTCAATCATTCTGGTTGTTGAATTTCTATAATATGTTAAAAATTCTTTTGTATTGATAAATTCACTTGAAAATTTTAGAAATTTAGTATAGTATAAAGAAGTCGGGTTCGAAAATAAATTACCGGAAAAGGTACTGAGAAGGCGGCCCGTGTGACCCTTTCATTGGTTCTCTTTTCCGGTTTTTTTATTACGCGGAAAAGCCGGTCACACACAGATAGTATTACCAAGCACAAAGAACCACTCCGTAACATTTTGGCTGCTACGGTATTTGCGGTCGAACTTTCAAGAACAAATGTATTCCTACATCTTAAGGTATTTTGCGAACCATTCGTGTAGTGTATTCCACCATAGTTCGGCGTTCAGTGGTTTCCTGACAAAGTGATCCTCGTCCGGGTAGAAAAGCAGTTTGGATTCTACTCCCTGCCGCTGGAGGGCTGTAAAGAATTCAAGTCCCTGTGTGTAAGGAACTCTGAAATCGTTTTCACCATGTATAACAAGACAAGGCGTTTTGAAATTCTCAGCATAACTGCTCGGAGAGAATTTTCTGTACATTTCGGGATTGGACCACGGTGTTCCCTTTAATTCCCATTCGGGGAACCAGAGTTCTTCCGTCGCTCCATACATACTTGTCTGGTTATAGACTCCGTCATGAGAGACCAGGCATTCAAATCTATCAGTATGTCCCTCTATCCAGGCTATCATAAATCCGCCGTAGGAAGCGCCGGCGGCTCCCACTCTGTCCGGGTCTATATAAGTATAGTTTTCCATTACATAATCGACACCCTTCATGATATCAACGTATGGGCGCCCGCCCCAGTCTCCACTTATTGCGTTGGTGAATTCCTGCCCGTAGCCGGTGCTGCCGGTAAAATTGAACATGGCTACAACATACCCCGGTGAAGCGAACATCTGAACATTCCACCTGTAGTGGAACTCGTCACCGAAAGCTCCCTGCGGTCCTCCATGTATAAGAACTATTAACGGGTATTTTCTGTTTTCATCAAAGAAGGGAGGTTTGACTAGAATACCATGTACCTTTTTTGATTCCGCGCCCATGAACCAGAATTCTTCAAGCGGATTCATCTGGAGTTTATTTAGTAATCCTTCATTAATATTCGTCAATTGAGTGATTTTCTTCCCCTTAATTGTTGATCTGTATATTTCAGTGGGGTGTGAAATATCCTGTCGTGAGAATATTATTTCTTTGCCGTTGGGAGTCACTCTCAGATTCATATTAGAACTATCTGAGATCAGAAAAGCCGCGTCGCCGCCATCGGTGGACACCTTCCCGATATATACCCGTCCGTGCTTTTCAGTGTTAAAATATATATTGCTGCTCTTTGGTCCCCATGTGAACTTACCGATACTGTAATCAAAATCTTCCGTTAGATTGTGGGTTTTTCCAGTCTTTCTGTTATATAACATCAATCTGTACCTGTCGGCTTCAAAGCCCGGAACAAACTGCGCCCGGTAGGCTATAAATTCGCCATCTGGAGAATAACGGGGGTTATTGTCATTAGAGAGGTTTTTTCCGGTGATCGCTTTGGGTTTGCCGTCGGGTAAATTCATTATATAAAGGTCATTATTAGTTGATGTGGCGATAACGGAATCGGGGTTCATAGTGAAACATAGTTCTTGCCCGTTCGGAGAAAAGGAATAGTCTCTCTCCCCGCCAAGCGAGATAGGCGGGATGTCAGTTTCCCCTTTGTTAATTTCAATCGGGGGGGAGCCTTTCGTATCGGTCAGGAAAAGATGACTCCATCGGCCCTCTCCCCAGGCATTCCAGTGGCGGTACATGAGCCGGTCGATAATTCTCGCCTTAACTTTGCTATTTTCAAATTCCTCGAGCTTCTCCCGGTTACAATCCATATTAGCGCATTCCGGATATACTCTCGATGTAAAAGCAAGTGTTCTGCCATCCGGCGACCAGAGGGGGGAGGAAGCGCCTGTTGGTATATCTGTAATACGGCGGGCTTCCCCGCCGCCTATGGGGATAATCCAGATCTGCGGTGTTCCTTCCCTGTCGGAGATGAAGGCTATTTCTTTTCCATCGGGCGACCAGCATGGCGCGTAGTCATTACCGGCGCTCTTTACAAACTTTCTCGGGTTACCTTCTTTTACCGAGGCAAGATATATATCCCTTGTGGATGAGTTTTCTTCCTTGTTAAACCATGTTACAGTGAAAACAACTCTTTTCCCATCCGGCGAGATCTCGAAGTTCCCGACTCTTCCGAATGAAATAAGATCGTCAAAGGTGATTGGGCGTTTTTGCTCTCCCATCAGATCAGCGGATTGAACCAGTAACAAACAAAGAACGACGCAGGTTGTGAAGATGATGCTGTGTTTCATTTCTTCTCTCCTTCTCCTGGGGGTACAGTTAAACTTCTTACTCTTTTATGATCTGCTAATACAATTTAACTCCTGTTGAAAAGTTGTTAGCATATGTATTCCACCATTTTAGAAGAAGCGTTATTTTGAATCAATAGAATTATTGTAAGACGGCAATTTTATTGAAGGGGAAGGCAAGTTAAATATCAGTTTTTTCCGGCACTGGATTGGAAATAGGTAGCGTTAAAAAGATTGACAAAAGACAGAAATGAAATGATATTCAGCTCAAGCTAAGTACCGGTTATAATTTAATAAATTCCCGGATTGGGTATTATCCCGGGAACAAGCCGCTATCGTGGTTTATATATAGGTAGAGCAAAATGAACATACTGTTTACAACTTCCGCCGCGCCGGCAAAAAGCCCCTTTTTTACAAGTGAAAAGAGACCTCCTTTAGGTCTCGGGACACTTATGTCTATAGCGAGAGAAGAGGGGCATCGAGTATTATTCATTGATAATTATTTATCTCCGTCACAATTTATTGAAGAAGGCTATTTACAGGAAAACGATATCGATATTGTGGCTATTCACTCCAATACAATTTGTTTCCGTGATACTATGAGGATGTTTAATAAAATTGAAGATCTTCGAAAGAAAGATCTGTGGCAAGGAAAGATAATAGTCGGCGGTCCTCACACTTCTGTTGCTTTGGAAACAATCCCTGAATTTGTGG
>DAOWMJ010000037.1 GCA_030643145.1 Candidatus Latescibacterota bacterium
ACAGGGGAACTCACTGCGGCGCTTGGTGCTCTTCCCCGCGAACCACGCAGTGATGGTCCCTATCTTATCGAGCACATGCTGTGGGGAATTGAAACCTGTGCCAGGTGCGGCCACATTATGAATATGGGCTCGGTTGAAATAGTGAACCCACTCGAGAATCTCTCGCTGGAGCTTCCAAATATCACCCTGCATTATATGGCTCATGGCGGCTTGGTATATGAGGGCGACGTCCACCCCGTCAATCGCGTTATACCATCTATTATTTCAACACTCATTTTCGGCTCAGGCCACAGCCACCAGCTATCCATCGAGGGGGATAGTGATAGTGACGGACTCACGGACGCGGAGGAAGAGCAGATGTATTTCCTGACAAATAACCCCGATACTGATGGCGACGGGATAAAGGACGGCCCCGACCTAGCTTACTTTCTGCACGAGTTCATAGAAGGCCTCCCGGTCGGCCCCCTGCCGGACCAGACATATATTATTCACCACCTAACCTACGGGATCTACGAATGCCTGGTATGCGGGGACAGAATCAACATGGGTTCTATGGAGATCGTGAACCCCGTACAGGGGAAAAGCGCCTGGGTGAGTTACTACAATGATCACTTCATGAAGCACGGGAGCTTCTCGACCGACCGGCCTGATCTATACGCACGTTTGGATGTACTCGGGCTGGCCGATGTTATTGGGGTAAGTATTACACAGGCAAGCGATCCGATGCCGAGCATTACTCTTCTTTTAAACACCCCGAATCCATTCACCACCCGGACGGAGATCAGCTTTTCACTTACTGCAAGCAGTAACGCGGAGCTGATGATATTCGATGTAGCCGGCCGGAAAGTTTGTGACATTTACTCCGGGCCGATTCACGAAGGGAGCAACCGCTTCGTCTGGGGCGGCAGGGATTCCAGGGGACGGAGTGTTCCCGCGGGTACCTATATATGCAAGTTGAACCTGGGATCATTCTCCCTGAAGCGAAAGATTGTGAAAGTGCGCTGATCTCAATAAGCAAGAATCCGATTGACGCAAGCTTGCGGGATATCCAATTGTTAAATCGCTTGACAATGGTATAACTTTTGTTATACTTATATTATAATGAAAACAGCTATATCAATACCGGATTCTCTTTTTCAAGCAGCCGACCGTTTTGCCAAAAGACTGGGGATCTCTCGAAGCGAGCTTTTCCAAAGAGCTGTTAGGACTTTTCTGCAGCATAACAAGCAAGAATGCGTGACAGAGGCTCTCGACAAATTATATGGAACAGGTGGAGAGAACTCTGAGCTTGATCCAATGCTTAGTAACCTTCAGGGAGCATCTATTGCCAGGGAGGATTGGTAGTGCGGAGAGGGGATATCTGGTGGGCTAATTTACCATTTCCAAGGGGATCTGAACCTGGGTACCGCCATCCTGTAGTAATAGTGCAAACAGATTCATTTAATCGAAGTAGTATTAGGACAGTAATTGTATCTGTTATTACTTCTAATATGCGTTTGGCAGAGGCTCCGGGAAACGTTATTTTACCTCGTAGTATTAGTAAACTTCCGAAGGATTCTGTTATTAATCTATCTCAGATCATTACGCTTGATAAATCTTTTCTCAGCGAAAGAGTTGGAGAACTTTCTTCAAAGAAGCTTCTGGCTCTTGATGATGGATTGCGTTTAGTGCTTTCTTTGTAATAAATGAATACAAAGCATAACACCGACCGGCAACAAAACATCCCTTATCCGCCCGTTTGTCGTTAACAGGAAAAATCTGGCTTCCTATGATATTAATCATTGCATCCGCAAGTATAGCGACGCTTAACTTAACAATATAAGGCGTGAATATAAATTTCAGGTTGACATTTGAAAACAGTAATGATAATTAAAAGACTGATTTAACTATGATTGGAGGCAAGATATGAATGACCAAAAGGTCATAAACCGTTGGATTGTTGTAATAGGCGCGATTCTGATCCAGCTCTGTCTGGGCGCAATTTACGCCTGGAGCGTTTTTACCAAACAGATCACCGCCGCCGACGGCATCTACGGATTCAGCGCCAAAGAAGCCGCCTGGGTCTTTTCAGCCGGACTGGCGACCTTTGCCGTTGTAATGGTACTCGCCGGCAGACTGCAGGCGAAACTCGGTCCTAAGCCAATTGCTATGACCGGAGGTGCTGTTCTCGGGCTTGGTTATATTCTTGGAGGATTCTTCGGCAGCAATTTCGCCATGCAGCTTATCTGTATTGGAATAATCGGCGGCGCCGGTATAGGTCTCGCCTATGTAGTTCCGATAGCTGTCGGTGTCAAGTGGTTCCCGGATAAAAAAGGCATGATCACCGGACTGTCCGTGGCCGGGTTTGGGTTCGGCGCCACTCTCTGGGTGAAGCTGGCGGGAAGCTGGTTCGGTGGATTGCTCAATACCGTTAGCCTCTTCGGATTGCCCGGTGTGCAGAGTGTTTTTCTGATTTATGGGGTTATCTTTTTCGTACTTGTTTTTCTGGGAAGCCTGGTTATGAAGAATCCGCCTGAAGGGTACAAACCGAAAGGGTGGGAACCGCCCGAACCTTCCAGCTCGGAAGGAGCGACAGGCAGCGTGGAGTTTACAAGCAACGAGATGTTGAAAACACCTCAGTTCTTTTTCATCTGGCTGATGTTTATCGGGTCGGGGCTGGCCGGCCTTATGGTAATTTATTGTATAAGACTTTTCGGTATTGATGCCCTCCAGAACAGCGGCGCGGCCGCCGACGCGAAAACAGCCGGCATGATCGCGGGCACAGCAATGGCCTGGTACGCGATTCTAAACGGCCTGGGAAGGATCGCCTGGGGTACCCTATCCGACAAGATAGGGCGTAAAATAGCGCTCTTCCTGATGTGCCTCTTCCAGGGTATAATTATGCTCTTCTTTCTTAAGAT
The DNA here is from genome assembly GCA_030643145.1 of Candidatus Latescibacterota bacterium. Classification (GTDB taxonomy): domain Bacteria; phylum Krumholzibacteriota; class Krumholzibacteriia; order Krumholzibacteriales; family WJIX01; genus JAGHBT01. The sequence continues at coordinate 2,901 of DAOWMJ010000037.1, forward strand.
GGGCGGATCAAAAGCAGGTCTTATTATCGGAGCCTGTATAATCGGGTTTAATTTTGGCGGTAACTTCGCTCTATTTCCCGCGGCTACGGCTGACTTTTTCGGGAACAAGAACGTAGGCACCAACTATGGCTGGGTTTTCCTTGCCTATGGTGTCGCCGGTATAGCCGGGCCTCAAATAGCGGGTTACTTCAAAGACGCCGCCCAAAGCGGAGGTGTCGACGCATGGAGCACACCTTTTATCGTAGCCGGCATTTCATGTATTATCGCCGCGATTATCGCCCTATTTCTAAAGGCTCCCAGGAAACATGTCGTATAAAGAGAAAAAAACAATATAAAGAATCTCGGGGGGGTTTTAAGGCCCCCCTTTTTTTACGCTTATGATAGCGAGCGTTTCTCCCTCTACCGTTATGCCGTCGGAAATATCTATCCTCAGATTCTGAACATAATACCGCCGGAAATAGCCGGATTAAAAGGAAAATGCCAATCCGCTCCCAAACCCTTTTCGTCGTCGCCGCCCATCAAGACGCATGCTTCCGCGAAAATAATCCATCGCTTTCCGACAAATTTCAGCCCCGGTCCGGACCAGATGTAATTTGTCCCGCCCTCAGGGTCTCCATATCCTTCAGCGACGGCATAAATACGAGCAATTCCGCCAAACAGGTACGGTCTGACTAAACTCTCATTACGAAAATTCCAGAGAACGCGGCCTCCCCCCGAACTGAGCAAAACAAAATACCCGGCATGAAACCGTAGAGACAGTTTAGAGTTCAAAGTTCTCTCATACGAAACGGCTGTTGTTTGCGGTACACCCGCTTCAACCCCGACGGCATTGAAACGGACTCTTCCGCTGGTGTTGCCCGACGCGAAAACAGGCCTGGAAAAAGAGAACCCCATCATAAAGAAAATCAGCAAAGAATAAACCAGCTTATAACAGTTGTATCTATTCATAAAAAGCATCTTTCGGTTTTTCCATCAACAATTCAACGATAAAAACTTCGAAATTAAACTTTTATAAATATCCGTTTCCGATACATCAAAAAAAGCAACAACCAGAAGAGCACAATATGAAGAAGAGCGAAAATAAGGGATCCAAACATCCTTCCCGTTGCCGGCACGAGTAGTGTTTCGTAGAACCACTTATAGGCTGACAGCCTGGAACCGTCCGCGTTACTAAACCTGATAACATAAACGCTCGTTTTTACCCATAGCGAGGAGAGAACAAAGAGAAAGATCGGGTTTCTGCCGAAAACCGTCAAGGGGAATGCCGCTCTTTTCCAGCCTTTCACTTCTATTAACCAGATAAAAACAGCCAGGAACGATAAGGCGGCGCCCGATGTCAGCAGCACGTACGAACTTGTCCAGAGTGATTTATTGATCGGAAAAACAGCTCCCCAGAGAAACCCGGCGGCTGCCGCACAAACACCTGAGACAAACAATTTTCGAAACACCCCGGTGTAATCTACTCCGCCGCCGATTACACCTCCCGCCAGATAACCGGACAACACAGTAACCACGGCCGGGAAAGTGCCGAGTAGTCCCTCCGGATCAAAAGGAATTCCGCGGCCGCCCCAGAGATGGTTCTCTCCAAGCAGTTTCAGATCAAGAGAGCGGACAAAATTGTTTTCTACTGAAAAGTCCCCACAGAATGAAAGAATAAGCCAGTATCCTGCCAGAATTGCCGCCGCAGTAATCATCAATTGCTTCCGGCCCAGGAACAAAGAGATAGTAGCTGCTATTCCCCAAGCAAGGGCGATCCTTTGAAGAACACCCATAACCCTGAGCGAAGAAAGACTTTCCCGGAACGGGAAGGCGTTAAGAAAAACGCCGGTCGCGAAGATTATAAGAACCCTTATAAAGATCTTACGAACCAGAAGGGGCGAAAGCTTGCGCTCATAGCGGCTGAATGAAAACCAGGTCGAAACACCTGTGATAAAAAGAAAAAAGGGGAAGACAAAATCGGCGGGGCGGACCCCGTGCCATTCCGCGTGCCGCAAGGGAGAATAGATATATAACCAGCTTCCCGGTGTGTTAACCAGGATCATCCCCGCGACAGCCATCCCCCTCATCGCGTCAACAGCGGTTATACGGGCAGTTCCGCTCATAGAGATAGTTTTCCTTTGAAATTAAACCCATTATTCAAACTCTCCATACCGGCATCAAACATTGTCCTATTTTTAAACGATTTAAAAGAAATTTCAACGTAAAATATATTGCTTACATAAAAAACAGCACGCGGGTAGAATAAACCTGCCGGTGACGCGCTTGTTAACGAAAGGAACGAAATGAAAAGATTGATTTTGGTACTCCTGTTTCTGGTTACTGCCTGCGGGAAACCTACTCTCGACAAAGACGATCTTCAGGACGAGATTCTGGGAGCCATTAACAGCCAGTCGCAGGCATGGAACGACGGCAATATGGACGGATATATGGAATATTACCTGCGTAGCGATAAACTCACCTTTCATTCGGGGAATAAATTATTGCGAGGGTGGGAAAAACTCAATTCTATGTACAGGAGCAAATACTCTGGCGCGAACAGAGGCACACTCACCTTTTCAGATATCAATATCAACCTTCTTTCGGACAGATCAGCATACGTACTTGGAAGCTGGAATGTAGCGCTGCCGGATACGGTTAAAAAAGGCCGTTTTACATTGATCCTTCGCAAACGCGGCCGCGCCTGGAGAATTGTCCACGACCATTCCTCCTGACCCGCGATTGATGGTATTACTTAGAGCGTTTCTCTACCTTGTTGGATCTGTGGCGACTCTTCGGTAGACGGGTAAAACGTTGAACGGTAAGCCGGAGATTCAGGTGACAACATCCACGAAATGTGTTGTTGTCACCATCTCCCCGTTAAAAATATTTCAGCATTGAAAAAGTTTCCGCTATTTTACAACCGGAAATTTTTTATTGTTCCAGCCTGAAGGAGTATTTACAGGAGTGCCAAATCCCCCCTTAATTGAAACAGCATCATATCCAATAAGTTTAAGTCCAGCTACTGTTTGACCGGCAAACTGGCCTGAATAGCAATAAACCAGTATTTTTTTGTCGGCCGGAAGACTTTCAAACATTTCCTGTATTCCCTTTCCCCATGGGATATTGGAAGCTGTTTTAATATGACCCGCGGCATAGTCTTCAGGTTTTCTTATTGAGACAACAACTGCGTCACCTTCGTCTGCGTCAATTATCGCTTTTGCGTTTTCTTCGCTAACTATATTATTTTTAAAAACAGTGCCTTCTATGGCTGCGAGATTATCGTAGTATGCTTTATAGGCCGCATCTATTGCGGGATCAATTTTGTTGTTAACCGAAGCGTCCAGAGTAGTTGCTTCCGTTACAATAACATCTCCGATATTCTCCACCTTTGAAAGCCCAAATTTCCATCCATATTTAACGGATATTGCGGGAACCCCGGCAATATTTAAAAGAACTACAGCCTGCCCGGCAGTTTGCCCGGAAAGGCAATAGATATAAACTTCTCCCTCTTGAGGAATGTGCGCGAGTTGTTGATAAAGCGCCGGTCCCCATGGTACGTTTACAGCGCCTTTTATGTGCCCTTTATTGTAGTCTTCAGCTTTTCTAAGATCGAGTATGGTCATATCAGCGCCCGCTATAACCTTTTCTACAAAATCCACCTGGGCGATCAATCGCTTGTGGGAAGGCATTTCCGCGAAATATGCTTTTACAACTTCTTCGACAGATAGTGTAGAAACTTCTGTTCTCTTTTTTGTTTCCGCTCCCTTTTCATTTTGACATCCTGTAAATAAGAACGCGAGAACAACAATCGGTAAAAATATTTTTCTAAAAAGGTTCATTTCTTTCTCCCTGATTAATGTTTATACGGTGTCAGCCACAACCTCCTGAAGATTCTTCTTCCTGTTTCTTGGGCTTCTCCGGTTTAAGAATTGGATTCATGGGGTTTGCTAACCATTCAACCCATGCGCCGTCATATAGCTTTAGATTACGAAAGCCCGCATTGTAGAGCGCAAGATATGCCTGAGCCCCCCTAATAGAGGTTTTACCGAACAGGATCATATTCTTGTCATAATCTATTCCATTTTCAAGGTACATAATTCTAATCTGTTGAATAGGTTTATACGTACCATCTTTAAAGTTGTTTCCTGCATAATCAATTAGAATTGATCCTGGAATCGTCCCTTCCTGATTAAGCTCATCCTTCGTTCTGACATCAATAATAACGGTGTTCTCTTTCTGATCATCTACTTGCCTTTTTACTTCATTCCGTGTAGCAATAAATTCATTATCCAAAGATGAAGCTTTAAAAACCGTTTCTTTTATTGCCGGCACATCTGCTGTCATCTTGATTCCCGCGTCTTTCAGCGCTTTAAAACCACCGCTGATAACCTTCACCCTATGATGACCATAAATCTTAAGGGTCCACCATAATCTTGCTGAATCAATATTATTGTTGTCATCATAGATCAGCAGCAAATCACTATTAGAAATTCCGCGGCTGCTCATGATTTTTTCAATCTGCTCAGCGGGAGCAAGCAAATTTACGTGCGGCTGATTAACAATAATATCGGCTCTTGGAACATTTACAGCTCCGGGGGCATGTCCTTTCCTATAATCAAAGAATTTTCGGGCATCAACTAGAATAGCTCCTTCATCAGCGCAATCCATTGCGTTTCCCGCGGGAATTATCTCTGTTCCCTTTTCTCCGGGCGCCTTAACGCCGCATCCCGAGATAGAAACAAAAAGGATTGCTGTTATACAAATCGCCAAAAGTTTTTTAATCATTTGCTTATCCTTTATTTCGCGGCCAATTCTTTCAATTTTCCTATTACATGATTTTTTGAGCAATCTTTAGTATTGCCGACTATCTCACCATTTTTTGTGAAAATTATCTTCATCGGCTCTGCATTACAATCCAGTCTCTCGCATAATCTTTTTCCCTTGTACATATCGACAACATTAAGCTTGGCAACGTCCTTTAGTTCATCTTCAATTTCTTTCATTATCGGAAGAAGCTCTCTGCTGACGGAATCTATCGCTGAGTAAATATATATAAACCCGATTTTCTCCTTCTGCATTAGCTGGTTATGGAACACTTCTGTTTCTGATATAAACTTTTCCGCCTCTACTCCGGCTATTGCTCCGTCACCAACAGCTGTTGCTACCTGCTTGAGAACTTTATCCCTTACATCACCGCAGGCAAAAACACCCTCCACGCCCGTATACATATTTTCATCCGTGACTATGTACTCTTGATCTGTAAGTTCAATTATATCGTTAAATATTTCCGTGTTAGGCAAATAACCAATAAACTCGAAACAGGTATCAACATCTACTCGTTCAAGCTCGCTTGTTTTAAGATTCTTTAAAACCACCGTTTTCAGGTGATCTTCCCCTTCGAATGAATCAACAATTGTATTCCACATAAACTCCATTTTACTATTGGCAAGCGCCTGTTCTTTTGCTATCTCGTTACAGTCCATCTTTCCGGTATCATGAATTACTGAAAAAATGACTTTATCCGCAAACTTTGAGAGAAAGGTTCCCTCTTCAATCGCGGCGTCACCACTGCCTATTATCATAACTGTTTTTCCCGTGTTGGCAGCCGCGTCACAGGTCGCGCAGAAGGAAATCCCCTTGTCAAAAAGGAATTTTTCTTCATTCTCCGCTCCCGTTGTCCTGGGTCGTCCGCCTGAAGCAATAATAACGGTTTTGGCTTCATAGATATTTCTAAATGTTTCCACCTCTTTTGTTTCGTTCGAAAAATCTACCTTTTTAACATCTGTCAGTTTAAACTTTACACCAAATTTTTTGGCCTGTTTGTGAAATAATTTCATAAGCCCGAGGCCTGTGATTTCCTCTGGAAATCCGGGGAAGTTCGCGATCTCATTTGTATATGTTGCCAACCCGCCCATAAGTGATTTTTCAATGAGCAGCGTGTTAAGCCTTGCCCTGCCGCAATAAATTGCAGCCGTAAGACCTGCCGCGCCTCCTCCGATTATAACCACATCGAATTGTTCTCGTTTTTTTTCACGCATAGTATTAACAAACCCCTCTCACATGAAGTATTTTACAAGGAGCTTACTTCCAACCATAGCTCCAAGAAAAAGAAAAACAGCATAAACCCACCCCGAAAGAGATAGAGATGAAATGCCGCTAAAAAAAGCTCCAATATTACAACCCGCGGCAATCCTTGCGCCATAACCCATTAACAAGCCGCCGCATACAGCTGCTATTACCTGTTTCCACGATTTGATCTTTTTAAATTTAAAGCCTGAAGCAATCAATACAGAAAAGAGCGCGCCTGCAATTAATCCGAGGTTTCTCATAGAGCCGGGATCACTCAGAAAGCCGTTTCTCAGGGTTGCGTTTACCCCTGCTCTGCTAAAATAATACCATTTCTCAACTGAGCCGCCAAGCAACTCATAGAGCCACGCGCCCCAGTATGCAAGGGTTCCCGAGACGCCCCAGGGATTACCCGTGGTCGCAAAGGTGATTATCTGAAACAGTGATAGCAAAACTGCTCCTGTTATATACGGCCAAGCATCTTTAAACCAGATTTTATAATACTGATTTTTACTTACTTTTTCGGTCAACTTCATCTTTTTCTCCTTAAACAACCTTCTCAATTACAACTTCCCATTCTCCGTCATCAAGTTCTTCAATTTCAACATTATGGCCCGCTTTTCTTGCCCATTCAGGCAGATTTTTCATGGCACAGCTATGATCTATCAGAACCAGCAGAATATCTCCGCCATCCATTGTTTCCAGTTTTTTTTGAGCCTTCACCAAAGGAATCGGACAGGCTTCACCCATACAATCTAATTCAACTTCTTTCATTTTGTTTTCTCCTTAATATTTTATTCAGTTTTTATTTCTTTTCTTTGCGCCCATTTGTCAGCAGCAATCCAAAGTAAAACTATGATCAACAATTGCATTATAATCGCGCCAATCCATCCGAAAAGATCCGGAAGGAATATTGCTTTTCCTCTCGCAATAAAATTTACTTTCCACCAACCCAAATTATAGGCGCCCAATAACGAACCAATAACAAAAAATACCAGAGACAGTATCTGCATGGAAAATCCTTCTCCAACACGCATCAGAGTTCCTGACGCGCACCCTCCGGATATAACCATTCCTATTCCGAACATAAAGGCTCCAACAGCAGTCGCGAGGCTTATTGGCGCGATAAAGCCCTGTCCGGGAATCGGCATTCCTTTTAAATGTGCCCCGTATTTAATCGCGAAAAACGCGAGTGAGGTCATGGCAAAAGCTAACAGAACCGCTTTAGTAAGATTTGTGCCGCCCGTTAAGTACGGATCCCGCATTGCCGCTGTAAAACAAAATCTGCTTTTTTGTAAAATAAAGCCGAAAGCATTTCCCGTTACCCAGAAAAATCCCAGTTTTGCCGATATTCTTCCAAGCAAAACTCCAATTACGACTATAATCAGAAATACCAAAACGCCTTTCATAATTTGACTCTTCCTTTTCTTGCGTTTTGATCTTCTGGCGGATCTTTGGATGCCTGAGCTCTTTACTTCTTCACTCATAATGATCGGCACCTCCTCTTGTAGACTTGACGTTACGAGCATTTGTTAAAACGTTTTTTTGTTTTGTTAACAATGCCGTAAACTACGATTAAAACTGAATGTAACTTATTAATGATAACAGATAACAACAAGATATATTATCAGGAAGCATCGTACAATAGAAAATATAAAAAAGTCAGCCTTAATAATTATATTAATCTTAGCCCCCCTCGCCAAATTGTTATTTAGTAATTTACACCAATTTTTCCTGCTTCCTTTCTATGGATGATTTTAGCTGACAAGGTCTGAAAATTTCTTTCAAATGTTTTTATCCCGGACGCTTTTTTCTTGCTTAGAATGAAGGAGCAATATATTTTGTTTGAGAAATCCAGATTCTTAGATGGTTCTTTTCTATTAAATGGAGGTTTATTTTATGCCTGAACAAAAGTTAGCCAATCCGGCTGTTGTCGGCCTGTCCGCGTTCGGTTTGACTACTCTGATTTTGCAATTTCATAACCTCGGCTGGTGCGGGACAGGTCCTGTTCTCGCGCTTGCGCTTATTTTCGGAGGATTGGCTCAGTTTATCGCCGGCTTGCAGGAGATGAAAACAGGCAATAGCTTCGGCTATCTGGCGTTCGTTGCTTACGGCAGTTTTTGGATGTCTCTCGGTGTAATTTTTCTTTTAAATCATTTTGGCATTTATAAGTCCTCAACTACCGACACCGGCTGGTTCCTTATTGCCTGGACGCTTTTTACCGTGATTTTATGGATCGGTTCAATGCGTGTAAATACGACGCTAGCGATTACATTTACCTTACTTCTTATTGGCTTTATTTTGCTGGACATCGCCCATTTCGGATACCCGGCCTTAACAAAGATCGCGGCCTGGGATCTGATCGCTTGCGCTCTTTTCGCGTGGTACACGATGGCACATGCTTTGTATCTTGAAGTGTTCGGCCGCAATGTCCTGCCGGCGGGCAAGCCATGGATAAAGGCATAAATAATAATCTATGAGCTACGGGGTTTCGGGCCTTATTATCCGGCCTTTGCCCCCTACAAAAAAGGAGGAAGGTCTCGCCGTTTTCCTCCTTTTTACTGTTTTATTACTTCCTTTATCCACTCATCCGTCTTGAATATGATTTCTTTATTAAAATTCTCTGTCATATATTTCCATGTTCTGTTTTCAAGACCATGCCGCATAGACTTAACAGTTGAAAAGGCGTGTGTTGTGTTTTTAAAATGTATAAACTTTCCTTTGCCTGGGTGATAGTGGTTTACAACATCTACAATGGTTTCATGGTCAGATCTTGAAAAGGCCTCAATATCCGCGTCACCCCAAAAGACAAGAACGTCGGCATCTGTTTTACTCCAACATTCCGTTACGTTGTAATCGTCAATTTGTACAAATGCTTTATAATTTCGTCCCCAGATTCTTTCCTCGCCATCGTATAACATTTGTTCTTTAAAAATAGTCGATAAAGTAGAATCCTGTGCAATCAT